>NZ_JARVII010000024.1:0-37898 GCF_029813755.1 Ottowia cancrivicina
ATTAGCCGCTGGGACTGGACGCATAAGCTAACCATGATTTCATGCAGCGCTTCTGGCTCCATGACGCTGGAAGATGGGCGCAAAGCGCGCTGGGGTATTAGACCTAGCCGAGCAGCTCTCATCAGAATTGATGGAGGAGACTACCAGGAATACTTCTTCTTTTGCTCAAAAGCAGATTGTGGTTTTGCGCCATTTTGGTGAATGAAATGGCGGGCGTTTGCAAATGCGTTCACGCATGTTTGCCGGCATTTTTTTTCATTTTCCGCTGTGCAGGCGTTGCATTGTGAGCGGCGCCTATTGTGAGTAGCGCTTATTGCGGCCCGCTTCATTGGCCTGCTTGATTGCCGCCGTGCTTTTCGCCCGCCGGAAAAACGGATCAGGAGACAAGGCGCGAACGACAGGCATGCCGCATTGTTTTGCTCCTTTCTTCATAGCATGATGTCCTAGTGGAAACTGCGCGAGGAGGCACTTTGAGGCCTTTGAATTCGCTCTTGTTTTTGATGCGTTCTGTGCCTGGGTGCGTGATGGTGAGCGGCCGTCAAGCCGCTTGCATGTCTTGGAAGGCTGGTTCTTTTCAGAACCTGCGCGCAGCCGGTTTGTGGGCGCGAAAGCGCGGATTGGGGCGCTCTATTGGCTCGTATTGCATTGAAGCATTGAAAAAGCCGCCCTTGGGCGGCTTTGGCATGTGCATGGGCGGGAAGGCAAGCCGGGCGCTTTACCAGATTTGCCACCAGGGCTTGCTTTTGGTTTTGACGCTGCCGCCCGGGTAGTTGAGTTCCAGCACGCGGCGGGCGTCGTCGCGCAGGTCGGTCATGCCCAGCTTGTCGTAGGAATCGGCCAGGATGTGCAGGGCTTCTTCCAGGGCGGGGGCGTCGCGGTAGTCCTTGAGGGCCTGCTGGGCGCGGTTGATGGCGGCTACGTAGGCGGCGCGGCGGTAGTAGTAGCGGGCCACGTGCACTTCGTACTGCGCCAGGGCATTGACGGTGTAGCGCATGCGCGCGCGGGCGTCGGGCGCGTAGCGCGAGTCAGGAAAGCGGGTGACGAGTTCGCTGAAGGACTCATACGCTTCCTTGGCCGCTTTCTGGTCGCGCTCGGAGAGGTCTTGCCGCGCGATGGAGGCAAACAGCCCCATGTCGTCGTTGAAATGGATGACGCCCTTCATGTAAAGCGCGTAATCCAGCGCGGGGCTGGCCGGGTGCAGGCGGATGAAGCGGTCAAGCGTGCCCACGGCTTCGGCCTTGTCGCCGTTTTTGAACTGGGCGTAGGCTTTTTCCAGCTGCGCCTGCTGGGCCAGCGGCGTGCCGGCGGCGCGCCCTTCCAGCGTTTCAAGCATGGGAATGGCCTTGTCGTAGCTGCCCGCGCTCATTTCTTCCTTGGCTTCGGAGTGGATGCGGCCCGGACTCCAGTTTTCCATGTTGTTGCCCGATTTGGAGGCGCAGCCAGCCAGCGCGGCGGCAAGGGCTGCGGCCAGGGCGGCTGCCGATAATCTGGCGTAGAAATTCACGGGTCTTTCCCCTCTTGAGACGAAGCTGAAACGAAACGATGGAGTCTATCGCGCCCCTTGCATCCACTCTTGCGCCCGCCCCTGAAGCCGCTTTTGATGCAGTTTTTGATGCAGTTTTTGATGCCGCCAGCGCTGCGGACAGCGTTGCGGATGACGCGCAGGAGGACGGCGCGGCGCTGGCCGAAGAGCGCCAGCTGGCCGTGCCCGCCGCCTGGCATGGCCAGCGGCTGGACCGCGCCCTGGCCGCGCTGGCGCCCGAGTTTTCACGCAGCTACCTCAGCCAGTTGATCCATGAGGGCGCCGTCACGCTGGCGGGCTGCCCGGCCCTCAAACCCGCCCGGCGCGTCAAGGCGGGCGAGCCGCTGACCCTCACGCTGCGCCCCACGCCGCAGGCGCAGGCTTTCACCGCGCAGGCCATGCCGCTGGCCGTGCTGCATGAAGACGAGCACCTGCTCGTGCTGAACAAACCCGCCGGACTGGTGGTTCACCCCGCGCCCGGCCACTGGAGCGGCACGCTGCTCAATGGCCTGCTGGCCCACGGCCCGGCTTTTGCCCGTCTGCCGCGCGCGGGCATCGTGCACCGGCTGGACAAAGACACCAGCGGCCTGATGGCCGTGGCCAAAACCCGCCCGGCGATGGATGCGCTGGTGGCCGCCATCGCCACCCGGCAAGTGAGCCGCGAATACCTTGCGCTGGCCCATCGTCCGTGGCAGGGCGCGGCCCAGCGCGTGGTGGAGGCCCCCATTGGCCGCGATCCGCGCCACCGCCAGCGCATGGCCGTGGTTGATCTGGCCCGGCACGCAGGCAAGCCCGCGCTGACTACTTTCACCCTGCTGGGCAACGCGCCGCATGAGCCAGGCTGCCTCGTCCACGCCCGCCTGGGCACGGGCCGCACCCATCAAATTCGCGTGCACATGGCGCACATCGGCCATCCGCTCGTGGCTGACGCGCTCTACGGCGGCGCGCCCGCCGCAGGCATGGCCCGCCAGGCCCTGCACGCCCGCCGCCTGGCGCTGGCCCACCCCGTCACCGGCGAGCCGCTGGCTTTTGAAGCCCCCCTGCCTGCCGACATGGCCGCTGCCCTGGCCGCCTGGGGCCTTGCGCAATGCCTGCCTGGATGAAAGACGAAGCCAATAAGCAAGATGGAGGCTGGCAAAACAAAAACCAGCCATTTTGATTGGCGCTGTTATTTTCTGCCGTTCGGCATATATCCTTGACAATCAGGCAGGCACATGGAGCGGCAATTCGGGCAGACCTAATCGGTTGGATTCAATTTAACGGATTTGCGCACGATTGATTTCATGCCGCCATCATCATGGCAATCCAGCATCAAACGGCAACGGGCAACAACCAGCAAAACCCGGCATTTCCACATCGCTTCCCATGCCAGTTCATCTGACCAACGAGTTAATGCCGGGCGGCTCGCGCCTGTTTTTCACATGGCCGCAAAACTGCTCGCCGCTGCGCCTGCTGTGGCTCATCGTGCGTTTGCCCGCACTGCCCACAACCTATCTTCCTGACCTGGTGACAGGCGAGACATGGATCGACTGGCGCTGGCGCGGCCGTCGGTTCAGCGCCCACAGCATTTATGGCGATTTCCTCTTTTTTTCCGAAAACCCGGATTGCCCTGAAACGCTGCTGCGCACGCTGGCGGAATATCTTGCCGCGCAGATACCTCCAGATATTCCGCAGATCAAATCAGGCGGATAAATGGCGGCGTTGTGGAATGGAAAATAACCAGAATAGGCGATCACATCCTGACGCTGACGCCAGTGAAAGAAATTCAGCGTGCCAGCAAAAATGTGCGCCAGGGCGGTTCAGCGCTGGCTGTGCCCCAATTCCATGACGCCTTGCGCAAGAGTGCTGGGCGGCAGCGCCCCAGCATCAAAGAGTGCTTCAAGAGCTTGGCAGCAAGGGTCGAAGGTCTTGCCCCTGGAACCCGTTCAGCGTCTGGCCGCGAGGGGCGGCCGGGATAGGCACAAGGCCGCAGACGGCCCCAGGCTGCGCGCCGCTTGGGCGGACGGCGGTTTTTTGCTCTTTTATCCATAGCGCGAGGTCCTCGTGGAACAGGCGCAAACGCCGTTTTTACCGGCCCTGAATCCGCTCTTGTTTTTGATGTTCTGGCAAGCCGCCCCCGGCCTGGCCGCAGGCAAGTTCACGGCTCCTTCAGCCCGCGCGTCATCCACACTGCGGCCGCGCCGAAGCTGGCCAGCGGCTGGGGCGGCGCGGCGGGGGTGAAGCCGTGGCGCAGCCACCAGGCATCGGCGCCCTGCACGGCCACCAGCACGGCTTGCCGCAAACCGGCGGCGCGGGCGTTTTGCAGCACCTGCCGCAGCAGCAGGGCCGCCAGCCGCTGGCCGCGATGCGCGGGCGCAATGGCGAAGTCGTGCAGATACACGCAGTCCGGCGCGGAGGCGGCAGCCGGGCCGCCGGTTGAAGCGGTTGCGTGGTTCCACTGCGGCGCGCGGCTGCTGTGCCAGGGCAGGGCGATGGCGTAGCCGCGCAGGGCCTCGCCGCCGCCAGCGGCTGGCGGCGCGCCCAGGCCCAGGCACAGGTTGCGGCCCGCTGCCATCTTGGCGGCCAGCACGTGGGCGCTTTCCAGCAAGTGCGGCCCATAGGCGCTGGCTTGCACGGCCATGACGGCTTCAATCGGCCAGTGATGCAGGGGGCGCAGGTTCATGGGGGCGGTTGTTTTCCGGTTTTTGTCATCTGTTCACAGGCTGGCCGCAGACACGCGGCAAAGCGCGGCAAAGCGCACGGAGCGGCGCTTTTTGCGCCCACGGCCAGACTTTGAACAAAGGCCTCTCAAATGCCCGCCTGCCTGAAGACGGGTTCAAGGCTGGCGGCGTAGAAGTCAATGAAGCCGGACGCCACGGGCTGCGCCTGGCCGCTGGCCCAGCGGATGACGGGCGGCTCGCTGCCGCCCTGGGCGTCCAGGCACAGCGGGGCCTGGTCGGCGGCGTCGCGCTGAATGGCGATGTAGCGCCCGGGCATGCCGTGCGCGCGCCAGTGCAGGGTGTCGCCGAGGATGGAGCCTCGATTGCGCGCCAGCGGGTGCAGCGGGTCGATGCCCGACAGGGGCAGGCTTTTGAGTCCGCCGCCGCCGCGCAGCAGCAAAAACTCGCGCAGCGCGCCAGCAATGGGCTGGCCCAGCGCGTTTTCCACTTGCGCGATGGCTTCGGGCGTGGCGCGGCGCGGCGCCCAGATGACTTGCTCATTGGGCAGGATGAAAGGGGCCTGGTTGAGGCGCTCGATAAGGCTTTGCAGCGTGGGGGAGGTCATGGTTTCTTGTGTGCCAGTGGCCCGTGCCGCCGCCCGCATGGATTTCGCCATGCGGAGCGGAAGATTGGGGTTTTAAAAGAGGAGCAAATTCAGAGGGTTGAAAACGGCGCCAGCGCACGTTTCACCAGGACTTCATGCTATGAATCAAGGAGCATTTTCAGGCGCTGGCCGCCATGCCTTTCAGGGCCTGTCCTGGCTGCGAGGGCTGCGGACCGGAGCAGGGCGCAAGGCGCAAACCGCCCGGCGCTTTCGGCCCCTTGCCCGCCCTTTGCGGCCAGATCATGAACCTCACACCAGCGGGGCGCGGGCGGGCAGCTGGGCGATTTCATCTTCAGTGACGGCGCGCGCCTCGCCTTCGAGCAGGATGGGAATGCCGTCGCGCACAGGGTAGGCCAGGCGGGCGGAGCGGGAGATGAGTTCGTTTTGGCCGCGCACGTAGTCCAGCGGGCCTTTGGTGACGGGGCAGACGAGCAGGGAAAGGAGCTTGGGGTCCATGCCGGTTTTCCTTCAGGGCGGTGAAAGGGGCGATTGTGGCAAGGCGGCATCGGGCCGGGCCTCCATCTGATTGCCCGGCGGCGGAGGCAGCAGCGCGTCCAGCGCGTCAAAAAAGGCGGCGGGCGCTTGCAGCCGCAGCGGCACAGCCAGCGCCTGCGGGGCATGGGGCCAGAGCTTGGCGGCGTCTTTTTCCGTGCACAGCAGCGGCAAGGCCGCTTCTTGCGGCGGCAGCGGCGGCAGGCGCTCCAGCGGGGCGTGGTCGGGCAAGGCGATGGTGCGCGCCAGCGTCAGGCCCTCGGCGCGGAGCATGTCGAAAAAAGCCTGCGGGCGGGCAATGCCCGCCAGCGCCACCACGCTTTGGCCGCGCAAGCGGGCCAGCGGCACGCCCTGGCCATTGGCGCGGCAGGCGCTGGATGCCAGGCGGCGCGTGGCGGCAAAAGCGGGGCAGGGCAGCCCGGCAGCGGCCAGGCTGATGCGGCCTTCGGTGAACAGCGCCAGGCTCACGGGCCGGGGCCAGGCTTCGCGCAGCGGCCCGGCGGGCAGCAGCCAGCCGTTGCCGATGCCACGGCCATCAAACACGCAGATTTCCACGTCGCGCGCCAGGGCGTGGTGCTGAAGGCCGTCGTCACACAGCAAGATGTTCACTTGCGGGTGCGCGGCCAGCAGCGCGCGGCCCGCTTCGGCGCGGCAAGGGGCCACCTGCACGGGCACGCCCGCGCGGCGGCGCAGCAGCAAAGGCTCGTCGCCCACCTCGCGCGGATCGCTGCCGGGCTGCACGGGCAGGCAGGCCCGGCTGGCGCGCCCGTGCCCGCGCGAGACGATGCCGGGCCGCCAGCCGCGCGCCAGCAGGTGCTGCGCCACAGCCAGCGTGGCAGGCGTTTTGCCCGCGCCGCCTGCCACCACGTTGCCAATCACGATGACCGGCACCGGCAGGCGCTGCGGCACGGCCCGCGCTTGCCGCCGCGCCGCCAGCGCGCCATACAGCCGCGAAAGCGGCCAAAGCGCCACCGCCAAAGGCCCGCGCCGCTGCCAGGCGGCGGTGAGGGTGCGTTCAAGAGCGGCGCGCATGGAGCGAGGGTGCGAAAGTGAGGCGGGAAATGGAGCGGGAAACAGGGCCGCAGCGAGGGCCGCAACGAGGGCCGGGCCGCCATGCGGGCGCGAGGCTGGCAGGGCGGTGCGCGGCGTGGCGAATCTTCGCCGAGCGAAAGAAAGGGGACGCGCCTGGGTAGCCTGATGCCATCAAAAAAAGGAGCTGATTTGATGGGGCCAAAATGCCGTCTCGCGCAGTTTCCACTAGGACGTATTGCTATGGTTTAAAGAGCGAAAAATAAGCACATATTCAGCTTGGCTGGCACGTGCTGTTGCTCTGTTTCGTCTCGATTCGCTCTTTCTCCTTATCCCGGATGGAACTCAGGGCTGCGCAAAGCGCTGGCGCACGGCGGCTTCAATGCCTTCGGCGTTCAGGCCGTGCAGGGCCAGGAGCTGGGCGCTGTCGCCGTGGTCGATGAAGCGGTCGGGCAGGCCCAGGTGAAGGATGGGGCGGGTGATGCGCATGGCTTGCAGCGCTTCGGCGGCGGCGCTGCCCGCGCCGCCTGCGATGCAGCCTTCTTCAAGGGTGACGAGGGCTTCGTGCGCTTCGGCCGCTTCGCGCAGCAGGGCCAGATCGAGCGGCTTGGCCCAGCGCATGTTGATGACGGTGGCGTCCAGCTTTTCAGCCGCTTGCAGGGCAGGGTAGAGCAGGGTGCCGAAGGCGAGGATGGCGATGCGCCGGCCCTGGCGGCGGGTTTCGCCCCGGCCAAAGGGCAGGGCGGACAGATCGGGCAGGGGCGCGGCGCCCGCGCCTGCGCCGCGCGGGTAGCGCACGGCCACGGGGTGGTTTTGCTCGTAGGCGCAGGTCAGCAGCTGGCGGCATTCGCGCTCATCGGCCGGGCAGGCGATGCTGATGTTGGGGATGCAGCGCAAGAAGGCGATGTCGTAGTTGCCCGCGTGCGTGGCGCCGTCTGCGCCGACCAGGCCCGCGCGGTCCAGCGCAAAGACCACGGGCAGGTTTTGCAGGGCCACGTCGTGGATGAGCTGGTCATACGCGCGCTGCAAGAAGGTGGAGTAGATGGCGACAACGGGTTTGAGGCCCTCGCAGGCCAGCCCGGCGGCCAGGGTGACGGCGTGCTGCTCGGCAATGCCCACGTCAAAGTAGCGCGCGGGGTAGCGCTGGTGGAAGGCGACCATGCCGGAGCCTTCGCGCATGGCGGGGGTGATGCCCACGAGGCGCTCGTCTTGGGCGGCCATGTCGCACAGCCACTGGCCGAAGACTTGGGAGAAGGTCTGGCGCGGCGCGGCGGGGGCGACCAGGCCCACGGCAGGATCGAAGCGGCCCGGGCCGTGGTAGGCGATGGGGTCGGCTTCGGCCAGCTTGTAGCCGTGGCCTTTTTTGGTGACGACGTGCAGGAATTGCGGGCCGGACTGCGCGCTCATGAGGCTGCGGATGTTTTCCAGCGTGGGAATGAGCGCGTCCAGGTCGTGCCCGTCAATGGGGCCGATGTAGTTGAAGCCGAATTTCTCGAACAGGGTGCCGGGCGTGACCATGCCTTTGGCGCCTTCTTCCAGGCGGCGCGCCAGCTCCAGCAGCGGCGGCACGGGGCCGAGCACGGTTTTGCCCACGTTGCGGGCGGCGGCGTAGAACTGGCCGCTCATGAGCTGGGCCAGGTAGCGGTTGAGCGCGCCCACGGGGGGGCTGATGCTCATGTCGTTGTCGTTGAGCACGACAAGCAGGCGCGCGTCGCGCTCCACGCCCGCGTGGTTGAGCGCCTCGAAAGCCATGCCCGCCGTCATGGCGCCGTCGCCAATCACGGCCACGGCCTTGCGCACTTCGCCCTTTTGCCGCGCGGCCAGCGCCATGCCCAGCGCGGCAGAGATGCTGGTGGATGAGTGCGCGGTGCCAAAGGCGTCGTACTCGCTTTCGGCGCGCCTGGGAAAGCCCGACAGGCCGCCCAGCTGGCGCAGCGTGGGCATGCGCGCGCGCCGGCCGGTGAGGATTTTGTGGGCGTAGCTTTGGTGGCCCACGTCCCACACCAGGCGGTCTTCGGGCGTGTTGAACACGTAATGCAGCGCCAGGGTCAGCTCCACCGTGCCGAGGTTGGAGCTGAGGTGCCCGCCGGTGCGCGAGACGTTTTGCAGGATGCACTCGCGCAGCTCGATGGCCAGTTGTTTGAGTTGCGCGCGGGTGAGCTGGCGCAGGTCAGACGGGAAATGGACGTTTTCAAGCAGTGTGGGTTTGTCGGTCATGGCTGCCTTCTTGTGAAGCGGCTTTTTTGCGGTGTGGCGCTGCGGCAGGGCGGCTTGCGGGCGTTTTTTGCAGAGGTGGCCCGCTGTGGCCGCGCGCTTCAGCGCTGGCGCTGCACCACCTGCCGCGCCAGCGCGTGCAGGGGCTGCGTGTGCGCCAGGCCGCTGGCTTGCAAGGCGTTCAGGGCGTTTTCGGCTTGCGCCAGCAAATCGGCGGCGAGCTGGCGGGCCGCCTCCAGCCCCAGCAGCGAAACGTAGGTGGGCTTGCCCGCTGCCGCGTCTTTGCCCGCCGTTTTGCCCAGCAGGGCGGAATCGGCGGTCACGTCCAGCACGTCATCTACCACCTGAAAGGCCAGGCCCAGGGCCTGGCCGTATGCATCCAGCGCTTGCAGCGCGGCGGCGGGCAGCGGGTGCGCTGCGCAAGCGGCGCCCATGCGCACGCTGGCCAGCAGCAGCGCGCCGGTTTTGCGGCGGTGCATGGCGCGCAGTTCAGGTTCAGTCAGCGGCAGGCCGACGCTGGCCAGGTCAATCGCCTGCCCGCCTGCCATGCCGTCGGCTCCGGCGGCGCGCGCCAGCAGGCGGCACAGCGCGGCCTGCATGGCGGCGGGCATGTCGGCTGAAGCGGCTGCCGAAGGTTCGGGCGTGAGAATTTCAAAGGCCAGCGCCTGCAAGGCATCGCCCGCCAGCAGCGCCTGCGCCTGGCCAAATTGCACGTGCACCGTGGGCTTGCCACGGCGCAGCACGTCGTTGTCCATGCAGGGCATGTCGTCGTGCACCAGTGAATAGGCGTGAATCAGCTCCACCGCGCAGGCTGCGCGCAAGGCCGCCTGCGGCGCGCCCTCCACCGCCTCGCACGCCGCCAGCGCCAGCAGCGGGCGCAAGCGCTTGCCGCCGCCTTGCACCGCGTAGCGCATGACTTCGCCCAGGCCGGCGGGGGCTTGCGCGGGCATCCATTCATTCAGCGCCCGCTCTACGCGCGCCAGTTGCGCGGCCTGCCAGGCGGCAAAGCCGCCTTGCTCCGCGCTCATGCCTCGTCTCCTTGCGTCAGGGGGCGCAGCACATCGCCGTCCAGGCGCCTGACTTGCTCTTCCACCGCTTGCAGCCGCTCGCGGCAAAACGCCAGCAACTGCGCCCCGCGCTGGTATTGCCCCAGCAAGTCTTCCAGCGGCAACTGGCCCGATTCCAGGCCCGAGACGATTTGCTCGAGCTGTGCCACGGCCTCTCCATAAGTGGCGGGCAGCGGCGGAGAAGCGGTTTTGCGGGGCGGCATGGCGGCTGGCGGTGATGAGAAGGTAAAGCGGGTAATTGTAGGGACGCGCCCCAGGGCATGCGCCTGTGGCGCTGCCCGCTGGCGGGGCGCTGACTAGAATGCGCCCGCCCCGCTTGGCCTTCTGTGTTGGCGGGGCTTTTTCTTTTTCATGCGCCAGTCTCCGGAAGAGCGCGCTAGCGATGATGCGCCGCCTTTGCCGGAGCACGGAAGCGGCGCGCTTGCGAGAAAACCCACGATGTCTGATTTAAGTCTTCCATTGCAGCAGGCGGCAAGCCAGCTGCCCGTCCCTTTCTACTTTGACGAGGCGCTGCTTGCGCGCGAGAAAAACCGGCTTTTCGACGCCGGGCCGCGCTATGTGGGCCATGCGCTGGCCGTGCCCCGCCCGGGCGACTACTTCACACTGCCGCAGGAAAAGGGCGGCCGCGCGCTGGTGCGCAACGCGCATGGCGGCCTGGAGCTGATTTCCAACGTGTGCTGCCACCGCCAGGCCATCATGCTCAAGGGCCGGGGCAATTTGCGCGAGCAGGGGCAGGCGCACGCGGGGGGCAACATTGTCTGCCCCATACACCGCTGGACTTACAGCCCCGGCGGCCAGCTGCTGGGCGCGCCGCACTTTCCGCAGGACCCTGGCCTGAGCCTGAACAACTACGGCCTGCGCGAATGGAACGGCCTGCTGTTTGAAGACAACGGCCGCGACGTGCGGGCCGACCTGGCGGACATGGCCGTGGCCCCGCAGCTTTCATTTGACGGCTTTGTGCTCGACCACGTGGAGCTGCACGAATGCAACTACAACTGGAAGACCTTCATCGAGATTTATCTGGAGGACTACCACGTGGCGCCCTTCCACCCCGGCCTGGGCAATTTCGTGACCTGTGACGATCTGGCATGGCAGTTTGGCCGCGACTATTCGGTGCAGACCGTGGGCGTGTCGCCCGGCTTCAAGCCGGGCACTGACGTTTACAGGCTCTGGCATCAGGTGCTGCTGGACTACCAGGGCGGGCAAAAGCCAGGGCGCGGCGCCATCTGGCTGACGTACTACCCGCACATCATGGTGGAGTGGTATCCGCATGTGCTCACCATTTCCACCGTCTTTCCGATGGGCGTGGACAAGACACTGAACATGGTGGAGTTTTTCTATCCCGAGGAAATCGCCGCTTTCGAGCGTGAATTCGTGGAGGCGCAGCGCGCCGCCTACATGGAAACCTGCCTGGAAGACGACGAAATTGGCGAGCGCATGGACGCGGGCCGCCGCGCCCTGTTCGAGCGCGGCGACAGCGAAACCGGCCCCTACCAAAGCCCAATGGAGGACGGCATGCGCCACTTCCACGAGTGGTACCGCCGCGAGATGAACATGCATGCTTCGGCCTGAGAGGCTGTTCATGCGCTTTGAGTGCCTCAAGCCCCTTTTTGTGGATGGCGGCTACACGGGCACGCATATCGGACAGGCGCCGGGCACATGCTTGGCGGGAAGATGCAAGTGATCAAGCGCAGCCAACAGCGCGCCTTCAAAGTGCTGCCCAAGCGCTGAAGCATTCGGCGCATGATCGGACTTCCGGGATAACTTTGAGAGCAGGTTCCGAGGAGCCGCCAGGACCGGGCCGCTTGCGCCCCGCCTGCGAGCAGGTTCCGGCTCCACTCGCCAGAATGCTTCAGGAAAAAGAGCAAATTCAAGAGGCCGAAAATGCCGCTTCGCGCAGTTTCCACTAGGACATATTGCTATGAATAGCGAAGCAAAATAACCGCAATGCATGCCGCCTCGCCCTTCACCCTGCCAACGAGCTGCGTGCATGGAACGCCTCCGCCCCGTTTCCCATACCGTTTGTTTCCCGCTTTTGCCCGCCTTGCTTTTCCACGCCAGGCCAGGCTTTTGAAAACCGCGTGACCGCCCTGATCAGCACGATGACCGCCATGATGTCCCCCGCGATAGCTGCCACGAACGCGCCAGAGCAGGCGCTGCCGCGCCCGCCAGCGCTCTCCGCCGCCCCCGCCGTTCAGCTGGACGTGCAGGGCGTCACGCGCATTTTTCCCGGCGCACGCGGCAAGCCGCCCACGCAGGCGCTGCGCCCCATCAACCTGCAAGTGCGCGAAAACGACTTCATCACCATCCTCGGCCCTTCCGGCTGCGGCAAGTCCACCCTGCTGCGCATCATTGCGGGGCTGGACTTTCCCACCGAAGGCCAGGCGCTGCTGGAAGGCGCGCCCGTGCGCGGCCCCGGCGCGGACCGGGGCATGGTGTTCCAGAGCTACACGCTCTTTCCGTGGCTGACGGTGGAGCAGAACATCCGCTTCGGCCTGCGCGAGCGCGGCATGGGCGCGGCGCAGCAAAAAGAGCGCAGCGACTTCTTCATTGCCAAAGTGGGCCTGCGCGGCTTTGAACACCATTACCCCAAGCAGCTCTCCGGCGGCATGCAGCAGCGCACGGCCATTGCCCGCGCCCTGGCCAACGACCCCAGGATGCTGCTGCTGGACGAGCCTTTCGGCGCGCTGGACAACCAGACGCGCGTGCTCATGCAGGAGCTTTTGCTGGGCATCTGGGAGCAGGCGCAGAAAACCGTGCTCTTTGTCACGCACGACATTGATGAAGCCATCTTCATGGCCAGCCGCGTGGCTGTTTTCAGCGCCCGCCCGGGCCGCATCAAGAGCGAAATCGCCGTGGACTTTCCGCACCCGCGCCACTACACGCTCAAGACTTCGCCCGAATTCATGCAGCTCAAGGCCCGCCTGACCGAAGAAATCCGCGCGGAAACGCTGGCGGCGGCAGATGCGGGCCGCGAATGAGCGCCCCTTGCGCCCCTTGCGTCTTACCCGTCCCGCTCTTTGAACAGGTTCCCAGGCAAGCCGGAAATAGCTTTGAAAACCATAGCAAGCTGTCCCGATTCCACTAAGACGTTACGCGTTTTTCACGCCCTGAATCCGCTCCTTTTTTAATGATCAACCGCTTTCGCCCATCATGACCGCCTCACCGTCCGCGCCCTTGCGCGAAATCGCCCCTGGCCTGCTCGTGCGCAGCGCCGCCGCCTTGCCGCCGCTGGGCCACTTCAGGCTCATCGCTTTTGACATGGACTCCACCCTCATCAACATCGAGTGCGTGGACGAAATCGCCGCCGCCGCAGGGCGCGGCGCTGAAGTGGCCGCCATCACCGAAGCGGCCATGCGCGGCGAAATCACCGATTTCAAGGAGAGCCTGCGCCGCCGCGTGGCCCTGCTGCAAGGCGTGGGCGAGGCGCAGCTGGAGCGTGTGTGGCAGGAGCGCCTGCGCCCCAGCCCCGGCGCGGCGGAACTCATTCTGGCCGCCAAGGCGGCGGGGCTGAAAACGCTGCTGCTCAGCGGCGGCTTCACCTGGTTTGCCGAGCGTCTGCGCCAGCGCCTGGCGCTGGATTTCGCCCGCAGCAACCAGCTTGAAATCCGGCAGGGCCAGCTCACGGGCCGCCTGCTGCCGCAAAGCTGGGGCGACATCGTGGACGGCGCCATGAAGCGCCAGACCCTGCTGGACGTGTGCGGCCTGCTGGGCATCGCCCCCGAGCAGGCCATCGCCGTAGGCGACGGCGCCAATGATCTTGAAATGATGGCCGCCGCCGGCCTTTCCGTGGCCTACCATGCCAAGCCCAGGGTGCGCGAGCGGGCCGCCGTGCTCATCAACGAAGGCGGCCTTGACCGCCTGCTGCATGCCCTGGGGCGGTAGCTTTGCTGCCGCCTTTCGCCCTTTTCCCGCCGGCCCGGCTGCGGGCCGGAACTTGCCCGGATGCCCCAAGCTCCACGCCAGCCATGAAAACCTTGCGCACGCTCATTCTTGCCTCCGCCGCCTTTGCCGCCAGCCTGTCTGCCGCGCTGCCCGCCCACGCTGGCGGCATGCAGGCGCTGGCGCAATTCGTGGAATCCGCCCGCGCCGGGCAGGCCGCCTTCACGCAGGTGGTGACCACCCCGCCACGGCAGGAGCAGGCTGCGCGCAGCAAAACCTCCAGCGGGCAATTCGAGTTCCAGCGGCCCGGGCGCTTTCGCTTCGACTATCAGAAGCCTTTCACGCAAACCATCGTGGCCGACGGCACGACTTTATGGATGTACGACGCCGATCTGGACCAGGTCACGGCCCGCCCGCAGGAGCAGGCCCTGGGCGCCAGTCCGGCAGCCATCATCGCCTCGGCCACCACCATGCAGGCGCTGCAAAAAGACTTCGAGCTGAGCGAAGAGCCGCGCCGCAACGGGCAGGACTGGGTCAAGGCCCTGCCGCGCTCCAAAGACGGGCAGTTGCAGAGCATCCGCATCGGCTTCGCGCCCGCCGCCAGCGAAGGCGGCGCGCCGCAACTGGCCACGCTTGAAATCGTGGACAGCTTCGGCCAGCAGTCGCTCATCACTTTCGAGCGCTTCACCCTCAAGCCCAGCCTGCCCGCCAGCCGCTTCCAGTTCAAGCCGCCGCAGGGCGCCAGCGTGGTGATGCAGTAGGAGCGGGCCTGGAGCCGGCATGAACGCGGGGCCAGGCCCCGCTTTTTTTGCGCCTTGCCAGCCGGACCGCGCTTTTTGCGCAATAGACAGGACGCAAGGAGGCCAGCGCGCGGCCCCGGGCGGCTCAAGCAGCTCAAGCGCCCGGACACATGAAGGCTGCATTTCAAGGCGTTTACTGCGGCGCTTGCCAGCCGCCGCCCAGCGCCTGAATCAAGGCAATGGCGGCCTGCTGGCGTTGCAGTTGCAGCTGCATGAGCGAGCGGCGGGCGGTGAGGGCGCTGGCCTGGGCGGTGACCACTTCGGTGTAGGCCACCAGGCCGGCGCGGTAGCGGTTGAGCATTTGCTGCTCGATGGCGGCGGCGTTTTCGGCGCTGGCGGCGGCGTACCGCTGCTGGCGGGCCAGGGTTTGCAAGGTGGCGAGCTGGTCTTGCACTTCCTTCATGGCCGTCAGCGCCCGCTGGCGGTAGGCGGCGGCGGCTTGCTCGTGGGCGGCGATGGCCTGTTTTTCGGCGGCGGAGCGCGCGCCAGCGTCAAACAGGGTTTGCGCCAGGTTCAGGCCCAGCGACCACAGCAATTGCGGGGCGGAGATGACATCGGCCAGCGTTGCGCCGCTGCCGCCCGCGCTGGCATTGAGGTTGAGGGTGGGAAACCACGCGGCGCGGGCCACGCCGATGCGGGCGTTGGCGGCGGCCACGGCGCGCTCGGCGGCGGCCACGTCGGGGCGGCGCAGCAAGAGGGTGGCGGGCATATCCACCGGGATGGCTGGCAGGGCGCGCTGCCAGTCATGCAGCGAACGGGCAGGCGGCAGGCTGAAGGCGGCGGCCGGCTGGCCCGTGAGGGCGGCAATGGCGTTTTCGGCCAGATGCCGGTTGCGCTCCAGCGCGGCGCGGCTGGCGCGGGCGGACTCAAGCGTGTTTTGGGCCTGAAGGGCGTCGGTGCGGGCCACCGTGCCGCTTTCAAAGCGGCGCTGGGCAATGGCGGCGCTGCGTTCGTAGCCTTCGATGATGTCGTCCAGCAGGGCCAGCTCGGCATCGGCTTCGCGCAGGGCGAAGTAGCTTTGCGCCAGGCTGGTTTGCGCGGCCAGCCGGGCGGCGGCCAGGTCGGCCTGGCTGGCTTGCACAGCGGCGGCCTGGGCGCTGGCGGCGCTGGCGGCGCGCCCCCAGAGGTCAGGCGCCCAGCTGGCCGACAGGTTCAGGCTGCCCGATCCGCCAGCTGCGCGCGCGTCGCCGCCGCTGCGCTGCTGGCTGCCTTGCAGGCCCAGCGTGGGCCAGAGGGCGGCTTGCTGCTGCTCCAGCAGCGCCTGGGCCTGCCGCACGCTGGCGGCAGCAGCGGCCACGGTCTGGTTATGGGCGGCGGCCTGCTCCATCAGGGCCGAGAGGACGGGGTCTTGCCAGTCGCGCCACCAGTTGGCGGCCAGCGGGCGGGCGGCCTGATCGGCGCTGATCCAGCCTTCGGGGGCGGCGGCGTCAGATTTGGCAGCACCGGCGGCGGGCAGGGTTTTCCATGTGGCAGGCAAGTCGATGGCCGGGGTTTCGTGGCGGCTTGCTTGCGAGCAGGCGGCAAGCAGGGCGGCCAGGGCAAGCAAGGCGGCGCAAGGGGTGGAGCGCATGGCGTTCAGAAGCGGAGTTCGGGTTTGGATTTCAGGGCTGGATTTCAGGCATCAAACCGGCCTCAAGTCCTGGTGGAATGGGCGCGGGCAGCTATTTATTTCATAGTAAAACAAGCTTCAAGGCATGCCCGTTCTTGCCGTGGTTGTGATGGCAACGGGAGCCTGAATCTTTGGCGGCCAGATTGCCCGCTGCTTGCGGCGTGAGTTTTTGTGATGAGTGAATACACCCACAAAAGTTGCAATGTCGCGATACTGCAGCATCACCTTATTTCCAGTTTTATGGGCAACCTGCTGAGATAGGAGTCGCCTTGGATAATATTACGAACGAACGCATCCCATCCATCCAAGATAGAAACCATGAAATGTACAGGCAATAATGCTATGCATTTACCTTGTCCTTTCGTCACTTTTTGGCGAATTTTTTCCGCATACAACTATTTGCCAAAATCTGGTCCGACATAAAACATGATAACAATCTTGCTGCCTTACAGAAATTCCAGCCAATTGCTTGATTTCTTTGTTGTGCAATATGGTTGCGCATTGCTTTTGCCCGCATCTTCGGTCTGGCGATTAATCACAGGCGTCCGGCTTCTTGCGCCCCGCCACGCGCTGGCGCAACTCGTCCAGCGGCACGTAGATGGCTGGGGCGGTGAGCAAGGTCGTGAACTTCACGGCTTGCTGCGCAAGGTAATTCATTAAAGCGACGATTTCAGATGACATCATTTATGAATCATCAATAGGCTGGAGCCAAATTCACGTGAAGATTATTCAATATAAAGCTTATGGGTATCACAGCCGTAATGGGAGATGGAGCGCTTCCAAATTGGCCTGCAGAAGCACAGGCATCAGTTGATGCAACAACGATACCTACAGCAAAATTGCCGCCTCTTACCTCTTCTCCAGTAACCAGAGGTCCTCCCGAATCCCCCGGTTTGCTGCAGAACTTCATAATAGAGAGGTTATCTATCGTTCTGCCAAAATATATTTCTCGTCTTCCGTTCTGAATTGTGAAACCGCATATAAACATATTTGCCGGGTGTGCTATGTTTGAAATTATCATTTCCTATGATGGCATAATCAGACCGATCGCCCGACCTAAAAACTGATTCAGTGATAGTGCCATAAAATTCTCCGGCAGTATTAGGATGTTTTGCTATGCAAATTTTATCGCCCGTATTGCCGCAATGGCCCGCAGTAATGGTAAAAGGGTATATGCCTCCCGCCACATTGAATCCAGATGTGCAATTAATTGCCCAAAAAGAACCTCCGTGTTGCGTAAAGTTGTTAATAGGCATGCCGGCCCATAAATTGGGCGATGCATTGGCTACCAGCGGCCTGGAAATTTCTATTTTTATAGGTAATTCACTGAGTTCGGAATCGCCCTGAATGACGTGGCGGACGAATGTTTCCCATCCATCCAGAACAGAAACGATGAAATGGCCGGACTGATCTGCGTATCCGCCGCCCAGCAGGCCTAGTGCACCTGCATCGCGTATCTTGTTCAGAATTCTGGAAACCAGATGCCTGATTTCAGGCCTGCTGTAGGGGGATGCGTGAAAAATGACGGATTCATAATCGTATGAAAGCCGCGTTTTCTCTTCATCCTGAAGATTTTTGATGGAAATGTGCAACACCAGATCGCCAACGTCTCTTTCTTCAACATAACTGGAAGCAAACCGGTCGGCAAACCGGGTTTTTATTTCATTTTCCAGCCTGTTCAGCGCATTGGCTTTCTGCATGTGATTCATGACGGCCGCGTCGGAAACATGATCGGCCGTCAGCGTTTTTGCATTTTCGCCATGCTTTTGCCGGAATGTTTCTGAAAGATCGCTGGCGAGCGATTCCTTGTAGGCGCGCAGGCGATGATTGGAAGCTGCGTTTTCAGCACCGGAAACCGGCGTTAAGAAATTCGCGAAAACAGCAATGGCCAGCAGCACGGATGGGGCTTTCATGGCAGGCGCTTTCGAAAAGTCAATGATGGTTGCGCATCGCTCTTGCCCGAATCTTTTGTCCAGCAATTAATTGCAGGCGTCCGGCTTTTTGCGCCCCGCCGCGCGCTGGCGCAGCCCGTCCAGCAGCACGTAGATGGCGGGGGTGGTGAGCAAGGTCATGAACTGGCTGGCGAGCAGGCCGCCGATGATGGTCACGCCCAGGGGCTGGCGCAGTTCGGCCCCCTGGCCAAAGCCAATGGCCAGCGGCAGCGCGCCCAGGCCGGCGGCCAGCGTGGTCATGAGGATGGGGCGCAGGCGCTTGAGGCAGGCTTCGCGCACGGCGCTGCGCGCGTCCAGGCCCCGCTCGCGTTCGGCGCTCAGGGCAAAGTCGATGACGAGGATGGCGTTTTTCTTGACGATGCCAATGAGCAGGAACACGCCAATGAGGGCCATGATGGTGAATTCCATCTTCATGGCCAAAAGCGCCAGCACGGCCCCGAAGCCCGCGCTGGGCAAGGTGGTGAGCACGGTCAGCGGGTGAACCAGGCTCTCGTACAGGATGCCCAGCACGAGGTAGATGACGACGACGGCGGCAATGACGAGCCACATTTGCTCGCTTTGCTGCTGCTGCATTTGCGCGGCGTTGCCCGCGAACTGGCCGCGCACGCTGTCTGGCATGCCGATGGCGTTTTCGGCTTCGCGCACGGCTTCTTGCGCGGCTTGCAGGCTGACGCCGTCGGCCAGGTTGAAAGAGAGGGTGGATGACAGCTCGCCGCCGTCGTGCTGCACGCTGGTGGGCACGGCGCGCTCGGCGTAGCTGGCAAACGAGGTCAGGGGCACGAGGGTGCGGGCGCTGGTGGACAGGCTCTGGCCGGTGGAGGCGTCGCGCAGGCCGGGGTTGGCCGGTGCGCTGGCGCTGGCGCTGAAGCTGGAGGGCACGCGCACGTCTTGCAGGGCCAGGGGTGACTGGGCCAGGCGCGGCAGCCATTCCATGACGATGGCGTACTGGTTCAGGTCGGCATACAAGGTGGCGATTTGCCGCTGGCCAAAGGCGTTGTAGAGCGCGGCATTGAGGGCGCTGCTGCTCACGCCGTATTGCGTGGCGCGGTCGCGATGGACGGTGATGAACGTTTCCACGCCGTTGTCGCTCTGGCTTTCGTCCACGTCGGTCAGGCGCGGGTCGGTCTTGAGCTGCGCGGCGAGCTTGAGCGTCCACTCGCGCAGGCTGGCGGCGCTGTCGCTCTTGAGCACGTAGAGCGTGCCGGAATTGCTGCTGCGCGCGCTCATGCGCACTTCCTGCTCCAGGTTCATGAACACGCTCAGGCCCGTGATTTGCGCCAGCTGCGGGCGCAGGCGGTTGATGACGGCGCGCGAGCTTTCAGGCGCTTGGCTGGCGGGCTTGAGCGCGGCGGCCAGAAAGCCGCCGCCAGCGCGCCCGCCGCCGGAAAAGGCCACCACGTCGCCCACGGCGGGGTCGGCGCGCACGATGTCCACGGCCTGCTGAATCTTGTCGGCCAGCAGGCTGGAGGAGATGCTCTGGTCGGCCCGCATGTGGCCCTGCATCTGGCGGCTGTCTTGCTCCGGAAAGAAGCCGCGCGCCATGTGCGCAAACAGCCAGCCGCTCATGCCGATGACGGCTGCAAGCGCCAGCACCGCCAGCCAGGGCGCGGCCAGCGCGCCGTCAAGCGCCTTCAGGTAGGCGGCCACGGCGGCGCCCGTCACGCGCTGGCGCAGGCGGCCCAGCAGGCTCTGGCGCTGCGGCGCTGCGGCGGGCCGCGCCAGGCTGCGCGGCAGCAGCGCGGCGCACATCATGGGCGTGGTGGTGAGCGAAACGAGCAGCGAGATGAGCACGGCGATCGAGAGCGTGACGGCGAACTCCCTGAACATCAGCCCGATAAAGCCGCTCATGAACAGCAGCGGAATGAACACCGCAATGAGCGAGGCGCTGATGGTCAGCACCGTAAAGCCCACTTCGCGCGCGCCGCGCAGCGCGGCCTGGCGGCGCGGCATGCCTTCTTCCAGATGGCGCGAGATGTTTTCCAGCACCACGATGGCGTCGTCCACCACGAAGCCCGTGGCCACCGTCAGCGCCATCAGCGTCAGATAGTTCAGCGAATAGCCCAGCACGTGCATCGCGCCGAAAGTGCCCAGCAGCGACACCACCGTGGCCGCCGCCGGAATCAGCGCCGCGCGCAGATTGCGCAGAAAAAGCCCCACCACGCCCACCACCAGCAGCACGGCCAGCGCCAGCGTCAGCTCCACTTCATGCACCGACGAGCGGATGGTGGCCGTGCGGTCGTTGGCCACGTTCAGCGCAATATCGCCCGGCAGCTGCGCGCGCAGCTGCGGCAGCAGGGCGTGAATGGCGTCAGCCGTGGCAATCAGGTTGGCCCCCGGCTCCTGCGTGATGGAGACGATGATGGCCGCCTGCCCGTTGAACATGCCGCGCGTGCGCGTGTTCTGCACGCTGTCGCTCACCTGCGCCACGTCAGACAGGCGCACCCCGGCGCCATTGCGCACGGCCACGATCAGATCGCGCCAGTCGGCCGCCTTCAGCCCCGGCGCGGGCGTGACGATTTGCAGCGCCCGCCCTTGCGCAGCGCCGCTGCCTTCGCCTGCGTCCGTTTCCAGCACGCCCTTGGGCCGGTTGGCCGTGCCCGCCTGAATGGCGGCGCGCACATCCTCGCTGCTCATGCCCAGCGCATCC
The DNA here is from genome assembly GCF_029813755.1 of Ottowia cancrivicina. NCBI lineage: Bacteria > Pseudomonadati > Pseudomonadota > Betaproteobacteria > Burkholderiales > Comamonadaceae > Ottowia > Ottowia cancrivicina. Next base: position 20,518 of record NZ_JARVII010000024.1, read on the forward strand.
AGCGCGAAAGGGTTGAGCGCCACCCGCACCGCCGGCAGCGAGCCGCCGCCCAGCTCCACATCGCCCACGCCCGGCACCTGTAGCAAGCGCTGGCTCACCAGGTTGCTCACCACGTCGTAAATCTGCCCCGGCGAGCGCGTGGCCGAAGACAGCGCCAGGATCATGAACGGCTGCGCCGACGGATTGCGCTTGCGCCAGGCGGGCATGGCGCGCAGCGTGGCCGGCAAATCGGCCCGCGCGGCATTGATGGCCGCCTGCACATCGCGCGCGGCGCTGTCGATATCGCGCGACTGCTCGAACATCAGCGTCACCCGCGTGCTGCCCGGCTCGCTGCTGGAGGTCATCTCCGTCACCCCCGCAATCACGCCCAGCGTGCGCTCCAGCGGCGTGGCCACCGTGCGCGCCATGTCCGCCGGCGAAGCCCCCGCCAGACTGGCCGAAACCGTGATCACCGGCTGATTCACATTCGGCAGCCGCGCCACCGGCAGCACAAAGTAAGCCGCCAGCCCCGCCAGCGCCAGCCCCAGCGTGAGCAGCGTGGTGGCGATGGGCCGCGTGATGAAGGGGCGCGAGAGGTTCATGCCGCGCCCCTCATGCCGCTGGCCGGATGTCCAGAGCCTGTTTGCCGCCTGGCCGCAGGCAAGGGCCTGAATCCCTCATGAATTCGCTCCTTGTTCTATAGCATGAGGTCCCCGTAAAACGTGCGGCATATGCCTTTTTACGGGTGCAGATTCGCTCCTTTTATTGATGTAAACGGCGCTCATGCGGGGGCCTTCTCGCCGGGTTCGTCTTCCGGCTTGCCAGCGCGGGCGCGGCCCAGGCGGTCAAAGCAGAGGTAGATGACGGGGGTGGTAAAGAGCGTGAGCAGCTGCGAGAGCACAAGGCCGCCGAAGATGGCCAGGCCCAGCGGGCGGCGCAGTTCGGCGCCGTCGCCCCAGCCCAGCATCAGCGGCAAGGCGGCGGCCAGGGCGGCCAGCGTGGTCATGAGGATGGGGCGAAAGCGCAGCAGCGCGGCCTGGTAGATGGCCTGCGCGGCAGGCAGCCCCTGGGTGCGTTCGGCGTCGATGGCGAAGTCGATCATCATGATGGCGTTCTTCTTGACGATGCCGATGAGCAGGATGAGGCCGATGATGCCCACCACGTCGAGCGCGTGGCCCGTGGCCCACAGCGCCAGCAGCGCGCCCACGCCCGCCGAGGGCAGCGTGGAGAGGATGGTGAGCGGGTGTACGTAGCTTTCATACAGCACGCCCAGCACGATGTAGACGCACACCAGCGCGGCGGCAATGAGCCACAGCTGCCCTTGCAGCGATTGCTGCCAGGCCCCGGCCGCGCCGGTAAAGCGCAGGGTGAGGGCGGCGGGCAGGCCCGCTGCGCTGGCGGCCTGGCGGATGGCCTGCACGGCCGCGCCCAGGCTGGCGCCGGGGGCCACGTCAAAACCGACGGTGGCCGCCGGGTACTGGCCCACGCGGGTGATTTGCAGGGCGGCGGGCGCTTCGGTGATGGCGGCGATGCTGCCCAGGGGCACGCTGGCGCCGCTGCTGGTTTTGACGGGCAGCTCTTGCAGCGCCTGCAAGCTGGCGCCGCCTGCCGCGCCTGAAGCAGACGGGCCAAAAGCGGGCGGGCGCGCCGCGTCGAGGATGACGCGGTACTGGTTGGTTTCCGTGAAGATGGTGGAGACGATGCGCTGGCCAAAGGCGTTGTAGAGCGCGTTGTCGATGCTGCTGGCCGTCACGCCCAGGCGCGAGGCGGTTTCGCGGTCAGTCTGCACTTGCGCGGCCAGCCCTTGCGCGCCGGCGCTGGTGGTGGCGTGGCGCACTTCGGGCACGGTTTGCAAGGCTTGCGCCAGGCGCTGCGCCCATTCATTGACGAGGGCGGTGTCTGCGCCTTCGAGGTCAAAGCGGTATTCGGTGGGGCCGGTGGCGCTGTCCACCGTCAAATCCTGCGTGGGTTGCAAATAGAGCGTGGCGCCGGGCACTTGCGCGGCCACGGCCTGGCGCAGGCGCTGCATGATGGCCACTTCGCTGTCGCCAAAGAGGGTGCGCGGGCGCAGGTTGATAGTCAGCCGCCCCTCGCTCAAGGCGGTGTTGTTGGCCCCGTCCACGCCGGCCACGGCGCTGACGGACTGCACGGCCTGATCGGCCAGCGCCACGCGCGCGGCGGCCTGCTGCAAAAGCGCCATGCGGGCAAAGGAGGCGTCGCTGGCCGCCTGCACGCGCCCCATGAGCTGCCCGCTGCTTTGCGTGGGGAACAGGCCCTTGGGGATGACCACGTAGAGCAGCGCCGTGAGCGCCACCGTGCCCAGCGCGGCCAGCAGCGTGAGCGTCTGGCGCGCCAGCACGGCTTGCAGGGCGCGGCCGTAGGCGGCCACGGTGGCGTGCAGCGCGCGCTGCATGGCGCGGCCCAGGCGGCCCGCGCCTTCTTGCAGCGGCTCCAGCCAGCGCGCGCACATCATGGGCGTGAGCGTGAGCGAGACCACGGCGGAGATGAGGATGGTGATGGCCAGCGTGACCGCGAATTCGCGAAACAGCCGCCCGATCACTTCCTGCATGAACAGCAGCGGAATAAGCACCGCCACCAGCGAGATGGTGAGCGAGACGATGGTGAAGCCGATTTGCCCCGCCCCTTGCAGCGCGGCCTGCATGGGCGGCTTGCCCATTTCGCGGTGGCGGGCGATGTTTTCGATCATCACGATGGCGTCGTCCACCACAAAGCCCGTGGCAATGGTCAGCGCCATCAGGCTCAGGTTGTTAAGCGAGTAGCCCAGCAGGTACATCACGCCCAGGCTGCCCAGCAGCGAAATGGGCACGGCCACGCTGGCAATCACCGTGGCGCGCGCGCTGTGCAGAAAGCCAAAGATGACCAGCACCACCATCGCCACCGCCAGCGCCAGCTCCATTTGCACGTGCGCCACCGAGGCGCGGATGCCCAGCGTGCGGTCGGCCAGCACGGCCACCTGCACGCTGCCCGGCAGGCTTTGCGCCAGCTCGGGCAGCCGGGCCTTGATGGCGTCGGCCGTGGCAATCACGTTTGCGCCCGGCTGGCGCTGCACGTCCACGATGATGGCGGGCGACAGCGGCAGGGCCGCCGCCCCGCTGCCCGCATGGGCGGCCTCATCCGCCTGGATGGCGGCCCAGGCCCCCAGGCGGTCGTTTTCGGCGCCGTCCGTCACCTCGGCCACGTCTTTCAGGCGCACGGGCGCGCCGTTTTTGTAGGCCACGATCAGCTCGCGGTAGTCGTCGGCAGAAACGAGCTGGTCATTGGCATTGATGGTGTAGCTGCGCGCGGGGCCGTCAAAACTGCCCTTGGCCCCGCTGGCATTGCCCGCGCTGATGGCCGACGAAATCGCATCCAGCCCCAGCCCCATGCCCGCCAGCGCCTGCGCGTTGCCCCGCACCCGCACGGCCGGGCGCTGGCCGCCAGCCAGCGTCACCAGCCCCACGCCGCTGATCTGGCTGATCTTCAGCGCCAGCCGCGTGTTCACCATGTCCTGCACCTGGGGCAGCGGCAGGCTGCCGGAAGTGATGGCCAGCGAAAGAATCGGCGCGTCTGCCGGATTCACCTTCGCATACACCGGCGGCGCGGGCAAATCCGCCGGCAGCAGCGCGCTGGCCGCGTTGATGGCCGCCTGCACCTGCTGCTCGGCCGAATCCATGGACTGCGACAGCGCAAATTGCAGCGTGATCTGCGACACCCCCGCCGCGCTCGTGCTGGCCATGCGCGCCAGGCCCGACATCTGCCCCAGCTGCCGCTCCAGCGGCGCCGTCACCGTGCGGCTCATCACGTCAGGGCTGGCCCCCGGATACAGCGCGCGCACCTGAATCGTCGGGTAGTCCACCTGCGGCAGCGCCGCCAGCGGCAAAAAGCGCCAGCCCAGCAGCCCCGCCAGCACGATGGCCAGCATGAACAGCCCCGTGGCCACCGGCCTTTGAATGAAAGGGCGCGAAACGTTCATCTTGCTGATTTCTCCTGCATGGAGCGGCCCTCGCGCCCGGCTCCAAACCATTCAGCCAGCTCCACCGACACAAAGGCCCACGGCAGCAGCACGCCAGCGGGCCACAGCGCGCGGTGCTGCCACACCGCCTTCACCGGCCAGCCCAGCGCGCCCGCCGCCGCCAGCGCCAGCGCCAGCAGCAAAAAAAACGCCCCCGCCACGCCCGCCGTCTCAAACAGCCCGTCATAGGCCGCTGGCACGGCGCCCCGGCCCTGCGCCGCCCGCCACGCCCGCCGCACGGCCAGCGGCAGCGCCACCAGCGCCAGCGCCAGCCCGGCCAGGCCCGGCAGCGCCGTCCACGCCGCCGAAAACGAAAACATCCACGCCGCCGCCGCCAGCGCCTGCCACTGCCCCAGCAAGGGCGGCCAGCTGGCCGCCAGCACCAGCGCCGCCAGCAGCGCCGCCGCGCCCGGCCAGGCCGCGCCCAGCCAGCACGCGCACCACGACAGTTTTTTCAGCCCGTCATCCACGCGCGCATGCATCCGCGCATGCATGCGCGCCGCTGCGCGCTCCCGCGACAAACCTATCCGCATTTCAGACTGCATTTCAGCCGCCCGCGCCATCAGCCGCCCTTTTGGGCATGATTTTCAGGGGCGTTTTTCTTGCCAGCCCGCATTTCAGCCCGGTGCTGCCTGAAACTGGCCCATTCGCTCAATATGAAACTCCAGGGCAGCAGCACGCCCGCAAGCACGAAAAACCAGCCCAGCGGGAAAACATCTTCCAGATTTTCCAGCTCCAAATACGGCAACCATTCAAAAACAAAAAGCATGGCGAAAATCAAAATGCCCGCCATGCCTGCCCATTGCAAACCGCCCCGGTAAACGGCAGGCGTCATTTCACGCCGCGCCGCCATTTGCCACAGCCGGTGCAGCACGGCGCACACCAGCAGCGCTGAAAGCAAAAAAAGCATCCACCCACACAGCCATTCAAAAAAAGAAAAAGAAGCCAGCCCCAGCGGCTCCAGAAGCATTCGATGAATGAAACCGAACAAACCGATATGGACGATGGCGGGAAAGATCAGGAACGGCATCAGCGCGGATTCCGCATCCGACAAAAACGGCCACGCCGGATGAAACATGGAACGCGCCAAAGTCAGCAGCAAAATCAGGGGCAGCGGCAGGCCCGCGAAAATGAAAATGAGCCACCACGATATTTTTCTGATCATGCCGCCCGCTCCCACTGAAGCCCGGCAAGCCATTTTTTCGCTCCTCGATTCATAGCAAGATGTCCTAGAAGAATGTGCGGTGGACAGCTTTTCAGATAGCCTGGATTTGCTCTTTCTTTTGAAGCAACCCCGTCTGCCTGCGGCGGGCTGATCGCCTTGTTTTTGCGTGCGTTCGGCGGCGCATCCTGAAAATCATTTCCGGCCATTATCTTTCTGGGCGCATGGCGCGCGCCTTGCGGCGTTTTCCCGCCCGGTGCTGCATGAAACTCTTGATTTCCGTCAGCCCAAAACTCGTGGGCACCAAATAGGGCGTGGGAATCAGCAGCATGGCGGCTGGCACGCCAGAGCCTGCCCGTAAAACGATGGTCACAATGATTCCCAGAACAAAAGCCGCAATGAGAAACGCCCCCGCCATGCCCAGCCATTGCGCCAGCCCGTTATAGGCCGCCGGCACACCTTTTTCCCGGCCCGAAAGTATGAGCCACACGCGATGCGCCGGAAAAACAGCCAACAGCAGATTCAGAAGAAAAAGCGCCACGAGCATCGTGCCGAATCTGCCAGGCATCATTTTCGCCAGAAACTCTGGAAGCGGATATGGAAAAGCCATAGCCTCTTGCCATATATTTGAATCTGTCATCAATATGCGGCTGATTGAAATAAAACTCCACGGGACGCTCACCAGAAGCGGTATCCCATAAAACAAAACAAAAACCACCACGATATTTTTCTGATCATTTTCAAGCCTCCTTTCCTGTCAAACCGCTGGCGGCTGGCCCTGCGCGCCGCGCCCGCGCCGCTGACTGCGCCCTTCGCCGCCTGCCCCAGGGGCGGCTTGCGGCTGCGCCTGGCCCTGAAGCTGCACGGGCTGGCCGTCGCGCACGCGGTCGCCGCCTTCGGTCACGACGCGCTCGCCCGCTTGCAGGCCCTTTTCAATCAGCACGGCCTCGGCCGAGGCCATGCCGGGCGTGACGGCGCGCGTGTGCGCCACGCCCGCCTCATCCACCACATACACATAGTGCCCTTCGGGGCCGGTGCGCACGGCGGTCACGGGAATCAGCACGCCTTCGCGCTCGCCCAGTTGCAGGCGCACGTTCACAAACTGGTTCGGAAAAAGGCTTGCGCCCTCGTTGCTGAAACGGGCCTTGGCGCGCGCAGAACCCGTGGCGGCGTCAATCTGGTTGTCCAGCGTGGCAAAGCGCCCTTCGGCCAGGACGTGCGCGCGGGCGCGGTCCAGCGCCGTCACGGGCAGCGCCTGCCCGGCCTGCTGCGCGGCCAGCACGGCGGGCACGTGGTCTTGCGGCACGGAAAAAAGCACGTCCATCGGATGCATCTGCGTGAGCGTGGCCAGGGCCGTGGCGCTGGAAACAAGGTTGCCCGCGTCCACCGCCCGCAAGCCCATGCGCCCCGTGATGGGCGCAGTGATGCGCGTGTGGCCCAGGTTGATCTGCGCCGTCTCCACGGCGGCGGCGGCGGCCTGCGCGGCCGCTTGCAGCTGCTGAACTTGCGCGGCCTGCGTATCCAGCTCCTGGCGGGCGATGGAGTCTTGCTTCCACAGTGTTTCGTAGCGCTTGAGCGTCACTTGCGCGGCCTGCAATTGCGCCTGCTGCTGCGCGCGCTGCGCCTTGGCCTGCGCCAGCGCCTGCTCGAAAGGGCGCGGGTCAATGCGGGCGAGCAAATCGCCCTTTTTCACCATCTGCCCTTCTTCAAACAGCACCTCGGTCAGCACGCCAGACACCTGCGGCGCCAGCGTCACACTGGCCAGCGGCGTGGCCGTGCCCAGCGCCTGCACCTGCACCGCCAGCTTGCCCTGCCGCGCCAGCGCCGTGCCCACCGTGACCCGGCTGCGCCCGCCGCCGCCCGGCCCGCCCGGGCCAAACCCCTGCGTGGATGCCTGCGGGCCAGCCTGCGCGCGCTCCACCAGCCACCAGCCCAGCGCCGCCAGCGCGGCCAGCAGCGCCAGCACCCCCAGCGCCCCCCGCCAGCGGGCAGGCCGTGCAGAGGCGGAGGTGGCTTCGGGCAGAGAGGGTGAAGTCATGGCAAAAGCGGAAACAGTTGAAGGCCAGTTGGAAACCGGAAAATTTTTGATTCTGCTTGTCACCATCAGCCGCGCCAGTCAAAGCCTGATGAAGCTTTGTAAAGCTCTTTCAGGCCATCCCGGCTGCGGCAGGCGGCCCGGGCCATTGGAGTCAGGGCCCGGGTGCCTTCCGTCAGCGGCCCAGCCAGCTGGGCAGGCCGGCGATGTAGTCGTCGGCGTTGCCGCCAGCGCCGAAGTCGCTGGTGAAGATGATGCGGCTCAGATCACGCGAGGCGCTGGCTTGCGGCTCGAAGAAGTAGGGCACGGGGTAGCGCGCCAGGCGGGTGTGCGTCACATTCAGCTTGCGGCCGCCCGCTTTCAGCTCGGCCAGCCAGACTTTGCGCATGGGCGCGCGCAGCTCGGCGGCGGGCCTGGTTTGGTCATAGCCGCTGTAGTCCTGATAGGTGGAGATGACGACCCAGCCCGGTTTGTCGAAGGCCTGCCCGCTGATGTGCAGCGCGTAGCTTTCGCCCGGCTGCGGGTAGAGCGCTTCGATGTCGATGGATTGCAGCGTGTCCATGTCCACGGCGCGGATGCGGCCGGCCTGGTAATCGGCGAACACGTAGTAATCCTGCCGGGCGGGGCCGTAGGCCAGATCGGAGTGTTCGGAGGTGGTGTGCAAACGCTTGGGCGCGCCGGAAAAGTCGCGCGCATAGGCGTAGGTGCCTGCGCCGGTGTCGCCGCTGTTTTCGGCAGGCCAGGAGGGCACGACGTATTTGCCGCTGGGCGAGATGCTGACGTGATCGGGCGCTGCGCCGGGTTTGGGAAACCGGGAGGCTGGCAGCGTGCCGATGATTTTGCGGGCCACCAGGTCCACGGTCATCAGCCCGTGCATGGTGGTCTGCCGGGTGGCGCTGTCATAGGACGAAACCATCAGCGCCAGGTAGCGGCCATCGGCGCTGGCCGTGCCTTCGTTGTGCGTCCAGTACTGGGTGGCCTGCGGCCAGGGCGAGCCGGTGGCGGGCTGGGTGAAGTCAAACACGGTTTCGGTGGCGTCCGTGTTCACGTCATACAGCCACCAGGCGCTGCCGCCGTTGTTGCTGGTCATGTAGAGCTTGCCGGGATCAGTGGGGTGCCAGATGGGATCGGCTTCGCCCAGCAGCCTGGGCAGCTGCCTGATTTTTTGCAGGGTTTTGGCGTCGTACAGGTGCCAGTAGCTCTTGCTGTCTCGCACCAGATAGCGCGTGCTGTCGGCATTGAACGCCTGCTTGCGGCTGTAGGCGTGACGCACGAAAGTGCTGCCGCTGCTGCCTTCGCTGGCGTCCGTGGCGCGGTAGATGCGCGTGCCGTAGGCCGGGTCAAGCGTGGCCTGCGCCAGGGTCTGCGCCCGCGCGGGCCGCGCCAGCGGCGCAATGGCATCCGCTGACAAGGCTTTGAGCTGGAAGTTGCTGGCGTAGAGGGCGTCAAAAGGATTGGCTGCGGCAGGCGCGGGAGTGGAAGTGGGCGTCGGGGTGGGCGTTGCCGTTGGGGTGGGCGTTGCCGTCGGAGTGGGCGTTGCCGTCGGGGTGGGCGTTGCCGTCGGAGTGGGCGTTGCCGTTGGGGTGGGCGTTGCCGTTGGGGTGGGCGTTGCCGTTGGAGTGGGCGTTGCCGTTGGAGTGGGTGTTGCCGTCGGGGTAGGAGCGGGTCTGGGCGTCACCGTAGGGGTTGGCGCAGGCGGCGCCGGTGTGGGTGCAGGCGTGGGAATGGACGTTGGCGCGGGCGGCGTGGGCGCGCCAGGGGTTTCATCATCGCCGCCGCCGCAGGCGGCCAGGCTGGCCGCAGCGGCCAGAGCGATCAAGCGTTGCGCAAGCAGGGGGATGGACATGGCATTTCTCCTATGGCCACGAATGGACACGCATTGTCACGTAGGTGTCGCAGTGTGAAAAGCGCCATAAGCCGGTTTGCTGCCGCCGCCGCAAATGGCAGGCCGCTGCATGCAAGCATTTCGTTCGCGTGCCAAACGCGCCCGGAGGAGCTGGGCCGCCGTTTGGTTCAATCCATGGCCCGTTTTCCCGGCTTCAAGCACAAACCTGCCCCGGGTGCCTGCTCACGGTCTGGCCCAGGGGCCAAAGCGCAGCGCAGCTCTCTGCTTGCAGGGTGCCAGAAACAGGAGCAAATTCAAGCAGGCAAAAATGCCACTCCGCGCAATATCCACTAGGACCTATTGCTACGGATTCGGGAGCTAAAAGTAATTGCTTTTGAAGCTCTCGATACCCGTTCGCAGTCCTGGCCATGGGGGGCGAATCAGGATGCCTGCAAGGCGCAAACCGCAGACGAGCTTTTGCAGCCCAATTGCGATCTGGTGAGGAGTGGCAACGCCGCAGGCCGCCCTGGCGCGCATTGGCTCCTCACAGCCAGGTGTTGAACAAGCACTGAAAAAACCAAAACCGCAGGCGGCGCTTGTGTCCGGCTGCGGTTTTGGGTTTCCGGCGGCGCGCTTTGGGTTGCGCGCGCCGGGGCTTAGCGGGTTTCGGCAGCGATCAGTTTCAGCAGTTTTTCCGCCGTGGCTGCGTCCAGCGGCGCGCCGCTTTCGCTTAAGGCGCGCACGAAGCTGCTGCCGCCCTGCTCCTGAATGATGAGCTGGTATTGGGTGGTGGGAATGGCGGCGGCGGAGCGGTTGAGGATGCGGTCCAGCCAGCCTTGTTTGGGGCGGGGCGCGTCAGGCTCGGCGTAGCGCACGTAGTAGGCGCCTTTGCTGCGGTCGCGGTCTTCCACGGTGAAGCCCGCGCGGTCGAGCGCCAGGCCGATGGCGCGCCAGGCGCGGTCGAAGTTCTCGCCCACCTGGATGACGGGCTGGCCGCCCGCCTGGGTGAGCGCGGCCAGGGCCGGGCCGCTGCTGGCGGCCTGCGCTTCTTGCGCCTGGGCGGCGGCTTTGGCGGCCTGCGCCTGCTCTTGCGTGGCGCCCAGGCGGAGCATGAGGCGGCGCAGGAATTCGGTTTCCAGCTCCACGTCGCTGGCGCGGGGCTGCCAGACGGTGCTGTCTTTGTGGCTGCTGTTGTAAACCTCTTCCATGCCCCGGTGGGTCACGTAAATGTCGGTGCCGCCGCTGGCGTTGCGCTCCATGCGGGTGCGAAAGCGGTCGCGCTCGCCGGTGGAGTAGAGGCTGTCGAATACCTTGCCGATGGTGGAGCGGATGATGTCTTGCGGCAGTTTGGCGCGGTTTTCGGCCCAGTCGGTTTCCATGATGCCGAGTTCGGGCTGGTCGATGGTGAGCAAAAAGCCGTTGTCTTGCCAGAACTGGCGCACGGGCTGCCACAGCTCGCTGGCGGGGCGGCCCACGCTGATCCAGCGTTCATTGCCGTTGCGGTGGTATTGCACGTCGGCCACTTGCTCGGTGGCGGCGGGCGTGCCGGCAGCGCGCGCGGCGCGCTGGCCGGCCTGGTAGCCGCTGGCGGTGACGGCGCCGTCGGGCGCGGCGTAGCGGGAGGCGTCTGTCAGCTGCGTCAGGTCGGGCGGCACTTCCAGCGAGACGCCTTTGCCCGCGCTTTTGTAGTCAATCTTGTCCGACTCCAGCACCGAGCAGGCGCTCAAGGCCAGGGTTGCGGCAGCGGCCAGCGCGGCCGCGCGGATGTGTTTTGCATGCTTCACTGTGCGAATTCCTTCAAGGCAAAAAAGGGCCAGCGCGAAGCTGGCGTTAGATGTGAATTGAGGGCCTCTGCCCGGGAGTCTGCTTTCAAAGCAGCCCGCTGTCTTTGAGGGCCTGCTCTACCTTGGCCTGGCTGGCGGGCGTCAAAGGGGTGAGGGGCAGGCGCAAGGCGCCGCCGCAGCGGCCCAGGCGCGACAAGGCCCATTTGACGGGAATGGGGTTGGCTTCCACAAACAGGTTGCGGTGCAGGGGCATGAGGCGGCGTTGCAGCTGCATGGCCCCCTTTGTGTCGCCCGCGATGGCGGCCATGCACAGCTCGTGCATCAGGCGCGGGGCCACGTTGGCCGTGACGCTCACGTTGCCCTGGCCGCCGCAGAGCATCAGCGCCACGGCGGTGGGGTCATCGCCCGAATAGACGCCAAAGCCTGCGGGCGCTTCGCGGATGAGCCACTGCGCCCGGTCGATGTTGCCGGTGGCTTCCTTGATGCCGATGATGCCCGGCACCTGTGCCAGCCGCAGCACGGTTTCGTGTTGCAAATCGGCCACGGTGCGGCCCGGCACGTTGTAGAGCAGCACGGGCAGATCGCCGCCCGTCACGTCGGCGATGGCGCGAAAGTGCGCGTAGATGCCTTCTTGCGTGGGCTTGTTGTAGTAAGGCACGACTTGCAGCTGGCAGTTGGCGCCCACTTCGCGCGCGTAGCGGGCCAGGGTGATGGCCTCGGCGGTGGAGTTGGCCCCGCAGCCGGCCATGACGGGCACGCGGCCGGCCACGTGCTCGACCGTCACGCGGATGATTTCCTTTTGCTCATCGACGGTGACCGTGGGCGACTCGCCCGTGGTGCCGACCACGCTGATGCAGTCCGTGCCTTCGGCCACGTGCCAGTCAATCAGCTTGCGCAGCGCAGCGAAATCAACGCTGCCGTCTTCATGCATGGGCGTGACCAGCGCCACGATGCTGCCTTGGATGGGTTTCATGTCTCTATCTCGGCCAGGGCCTGAAAAGCGAAAGCGGGCATTCTAGAGAAACCGGCCCGGGCGCTTGCGCTGCTCTCCGGCGGGCCGCTGCTCTGCGAAGGCGCATTTTTAGCTCCTGCATTCATAGCATGATGTCCTGGTGGAATGTGCGCGAATGCCGTTTTCCTGCCCCTTCAATTTGCTCCTTCTTTTGATTTGACTCGCATGCCGCCGGCAGGCACGCCCCGCGCTTGAGCTGCGCCGGGCGGCAGACGGCCTGGAGTTTCGCCCCGCCCCGCTTGTGCGCTTGCCGTCTCGCGCTTGCCGCCTGACCAGAGTTCCCGCCTTTGACCAAAGTCAAGGGCTGCGCATGCCTGCCGGGTAAACGGCTTCATACAATTTTTGATACAGGGGTCTTGTTTTATGTACATGAAGGAAATATGCGATGAAGTACCGCATTCGTCATTCACTTGTTGCGCCGTGGGCCGTGTTGCCGCTGGCGCTGGCCGTCAGCGCGGCCTGGGCCGCCGATGCCTCGCAGGCTGAAAAGCAAAAGCGCGCACAAGCCAACGAGCCTGCGCCCGCGCTGGGCACGGTGGTGGTCACCGGCACAGTGCCCCGCCAGCCGGATGCCGTGCGCATCGACCCCAAGGCCGCTTTGCAGCCGCTGCCCGCCAGCGACGGCGCCAGCTTGCTCAAGGGCACGCCGGGGCTGAACGTCATCCGCAAGGGCGGCAGCTCGGGCGATCCGCTGCTGCGCGGCCTGGGCGGCTCGCGCCTGAACGTGCTGGCTGATGACATGTTCATCTACGGCGGCTGCGGCAACCGCATGGATCCGCCCACGGCCTACATCTTCCCGGCGGCGTTTGACGAAGTCGTCATCACCAAAGGCCCGCAAAGCGTCACCCAGGGCATGGGGCTGGTGGCTGGCGGCGTGCGCTTCGTGCGCCAGCCGCCCACGCCCAGCGAAACCACGCGTGCCGAAGTCAATGCCGCCGCCACGGCGGGCAGCTTTGGCCGTTTTGATCTCTTTGGCGATGCCACCATCACCGGCCGCATGTTCTTCGTGCGCGCCAACGCCACGCACAACAAATCCGACAACTACAAAGACGGCAGCGGGCAGGAAGTCAATTCCCACTTCAAGCGCAACAGCCAGATGCTGCAAGCGGGCCTCATGCCCACGCGCGACACGCGCCTGAGCGTCACCTACGAGCGCAGCCGGGGCGAAGCCGCCTATGCCGACCGCATGATGGACGGCCCCAAGTTCGACCGCGACGCCTGGAGCGTGCAAGGCGTGCACCAGAACATCACTCCCTGGTTCAAGGAAGCCGAGCTGCGCTTTGGCAGCGGCACCATCGACCACGTGATGGACAACTTCAGCATGCGCCCCGTCAATCGCATGATGGGCCTGCGGCTGCGCAACCCCAAGCGCACCGTGCGCACCGCCCACCTCAAAACCACCATGGAATGGGGCAACCTGAACGTGCAGGCCGGGCTGGACTGGAGCCGCGACCGGCACCGCTTGCGCACGGATGCCGATTACCTGGTCAAACCCTTCATGCCCACGCAAAGCTTCCGCCAGGCGGGCGCGTTTGCCGAGGCTGCCTGGAAGCGCACGCCCGAGCAAAAACTCGTGGCCGGCCTGCGGCACGACCGCGTGCGCGCCGTCTTTGAACGCCAGCCCGCCGCCAGCCCCACGAAAAACCAGACCTACAAGCTCACCTCCGCCTTTGGCCGCTGGGAGCAGGTTTTTGGCAACGCCACCTGGTACGCGGGTCTGGGCCTGGCCGAGCGCTCGCCCGACTTCTGGGAGCGCAACCGCAGCAGCACCCTCAAGCCTGAGAAAAACCGCCAGATTGACGCTGGCGTGATCTACCGCCAGGGCGGCGTGCAGGCGTCCGTTTCGCTCTTTGCCAGCAGCGTCAAAGACTTCATCCTGGTCGACACCAACCCCGGCGCGGCAGCGGCCCGCAACATCGACGCGCGCCGCTACGGCGGCGAAGCCGAAGTGAAGTGGCGCCTGCTGCCCACGCTGGAAGCCGGCGCCAGCCTGGCCTACACCCGTGGCACCAACCGCAGCGACCACCGCCCGCTGGGCCAGACCCCGCCGCTGGAGCTGAAGACATCGCTCAACTGGGACAACGGCGTCTGGAGCGCCGGCGCGCTCTGGCGCGTGGCCGCCAAGCAAAACCGCTACGCCATCGGGCAGGGCAACATCATTGGGCAAGACCTCGGCCCCACCCCCGGCTTTGGCGTGTTTTCCATCAACGGCGGCTGGCGCATCAACCGCAACGTCACCCTGCAAGCAGGCGTGGACAACGTGTTTGACAAAACCTACGCCGAATCCATCAGCCGCCCAGGCTCCCACATCGACCCCTCCTTGGGCGTGCGCACCATGCGCGTGAACGAACCGGGCCGCCAGTTCTGGCTGCGCGTGCAGGCGCAGTTCTGAACCTTCGGCTGGCCGCAAAAGGCGCAGAAGACGCAAAAGCGGGCCGGAAAACACGCCAGCGCGGGCAACGCGGACCATCCCAAACCGCTTTCCCGCCCTTGCAGCCAGGCTGTATGACCTGGCTTTTGAAAAGCAGGCTTCGCGGCCTGCTTTTTTCATGCGCCCGCGCCATTCGCAAGGCCTGCGCCCCGGCCGCCGCAGGCCCGTTTATCATCAAAAAAAAGAGCGAATTATCGGTACCTAAAAACCCATCCAGCGCAAGTTTCACTAGGACCTAACGCTATAGAACAAGGAGCGAAAGCAAACATCGCCAGCCCCTTGCGGCATGGCAACGCGAAGAGCAAGGCTCACGCCTTGCCGCGCCCCGGCCGCGCCGCTGGCGAATGGCCTGCGCGCCCGCCCTGCACCGCTCCTCTCGCTTCTACCCCCATTCCTACAATCGCCGCCCATGCAAATCACCCCCTCCATCTTCAAGGCTTACGACATACGCGGCGCCACGCCCGCCACCCTGAACGAAAGCGTGGCGCTGGCGCTGGGCCGCGCCTTTGGCACGCATGCCATCGCGCAAGGCCAGCGCATGGTTGCCGTGGGGCGCGACGGGCGGCTTTCCGGCCCCGCGCTGGCCGCCGCGCTCACGCGCGGGCTGGCGGAAGCGGGCGTCGAAGTCATCGACATCGGCATGTGCACCACGCCCATGCTCTACTTTGCCGCCAGCACGCTGTGCCAAAGCGGCATTCAGGTCACGGGCAGCCACAACCCGCGCGATGACAACGGCTTCAAGATGGTGCTGGCGGGCCGCGCCATTTACGGCGAAGAAATCCAGCAGCTGCGCCGCATCATGGAAGAAGAAAGCTGGCAGCTTCAGAAAGGCGGCAGCGTGCGCCAGCATGACGTGCTGCCCGCCTACCGCGAGTGCATCGTGGGCGACATTCACCTGGCGCGCCCGGCTGCCACATCAGGCCAAAGCGCAAGCGCCGGGCTGTGCCAGATCAAGCAAGCCATGACGCGCCCCTTGAAAATCGTGGTGGACTGCGGCAACGGCGTTGCCGGCGCATCGGCCCCCGGCATCCTGCGCGCCATCGGCTGCGAAGTCATCGAGCTGTTCACCGAAGTGGATGGCCGCTTTCCCAACCACCACCCCGACCCCAGCAAGCCCGAAAACCTGCGCGACATCCTCCGCGCCCTGCAAGAAACCGATGCCGAGCTGGGCCTGGCCTTTGACGGCGACGGCGACCGCCTGGGCATCGTCACCCAGGACGGGCAAACCATCTTCCCCGACCGGCAGCTCATGCTCTTTGCGCAAGACGTGCTCACCCGCGCGCCCGGCGGGCACATCGTGTTCGACGTGAAATGCAGCCAGCGCCTGGCCCCGGCCATCGAAGCGGCGGGCGGCGTGCCGGTGATGCACCAAACCGGCCACTCGCTCATCAAGGCCCGCATGAAAGAGCTGAACGCCCCGCTGGGCGGCGAAATGAGCGGCCACATCTTCTTCAAAGAGCGCTGGTACGGCTTTGACGACGGCACCTACGCCGCCTGCCGCCTGCTTGAAATCCTCAGCCGCCACGTCAACCCCAGTGCCGTGCTCAACGCCCTGCCCAGCAGCCACAGCACGCCCGAGCTGAACGTGCGCTGCGCCGAAGGCGAGCCGCACCGCCTGGCCGCCGAGCTGCAACAACTGGCCCCCGCCGCCTTCGCCGCCCCCGCGCGCATCAGCACCATTGACGGCCTGCGCGTGGACTGGCCCGACGGCTTCGGCCTCATCCGCGCCAGCAACACCACCCCCATGCTCGTGCTGCGCTTTGAAGGCCAAACCCCGCAAGCGCTGGAACGCATCCGCGCCGCCATGCTCGCGCTGCTGCACCGCGTCAAACCCGATGCCAACGCAGGCGAAGGACATTGAAGCTGCCTGAAACCTGACTGCCGCAAAAAGCCGGATGAATGCGGCGTTATTTCCAGGTTATTTCCAATACGGTGGCGTTTCTTGCTCTCTCGCGCCTGATGCAATCAAGGCGCGGCCTGCCGCGCCGCATCCACCAAATCAGCCGGGTAATACGCGCTTTTTCTCAAGGCCGCATCTGGAATATCCAGCAGCATGACCGCCAGGGCAATGTCAAAGCACCAGTAGCCAAAATAAGCGCCCTCGGCCCCTTTCAGACTGTTGGACCAGTAAATGGGCGAGATTTTCTTTTTCCAGCTGGCGGCGTATTCCCGCAACCGCGCTTCACGCTGATCAGCCGCCGAGCGCCAGACTTCCAGCAGCGGCGCATAGACCCTCGGAAACGCGCATTCGCTGGCTACAGGGCGGTTCACATCGCCCAGCGCGCGGGCCGCCTCGTCTATCAGTGCATCTTTGCCCGCGTGACCTATCGCACTCAATAACCGATGCGTTTCTTCTGGAGTAAAGCGCAAGGCTGCGCTGAAGGCCATCATGGTCAATGCGTCATAAACGGTATCCAGCGTTACTCGTGTGTATTGCTCGCATATTTTTTTGAATTCGGCAGGCGTGTTGGCTATGACGCGTTGCTGGATTTCCTTGGTCTGCATCCATAAAAACACATGCTGGCGAATGTCTTCCAGACTGTCGCTCCGGCTAAACCGGTATATGCAGCCGATGAACGCATCATGTACAAGCGTATATGCCCGGCCAACACGCCCCTTGACATTCGGAAACGTTTCAACATCCAGACGTTTTGCTATGGCAGCATCATTCAGAGCGATATGCTCATCAAAATAGGCTTTATCCTTGTTGTTGTCTCGGATCATGGTCTCCCTGGACTGAACCTTGGAAAAAATCAGTATCCCCCGAAAGGGCCATAAACGACATCGCCATCATTCATTCGTTTCATGAATTCTTTCTGGTCCGGCATTTCGCCCGCATAGATTCCCCATTGTTCCTTGACATGAATATCCCAGTCACTTGCCTCAAGCATCGCGATAGGCGTCAATATCTCGACGGGATAGAGGCCATCGGATATCAGCTTTTTCAGTACCCTTTTGACAGCCTCCTCGTAATTGGCCGATGCAGCATAGTAACTGGCGTAGGCATCGCTCATGCTGTCCGGCATAATGGAGTTTTCCATTCTCTGGACATGAACCCGAATGATAAATACATGACCCATCTTCTGAATCTCAAAAATCTTCCTTTTTGTGATGCAATCGCTCCACTATTGCCTGAGCCAG
>NZ_JARVII010000025.1:0-35037 GCF_029813755.1 Ottowia cancrivicina
CAAGTCTTGGGCGCGGGTGTAGGCGGGCAGGTTCATGGCAGGCGCAAGGGAAAAAACCGGAAGCGGTCCGGGGAAACAGGCAAAGGGGGCGGATTTTTGCCCCCTCAAACAGATTGCAAACTGGCGCTCACCCTCTGGCCCAGGGGCGCGGGCCGCCCATCACGTGCACGTGCAGATGCGGCACTTCCTGGCCGCCTTCCGCTCCTGTGTTCACCACCACGCGAAAGCCCCCTTCGGGGTATGGCTTGCAGCCTTGCTCCAGCGCCAGGCGGGGCGCAAGGAGCATGATGCGGCCCATCAGCCGCTCATGCTCGCTGCCCAGCTGCGCCATGGAGGCAATGTGCGTTTTGGGCACGATGAGAAAGTGCACGGGCGCCCACGGCGCGATGTCATGAAAGGCGTACAGCTCTTCGTCCTCATACACCTTGCGCGAGGGGATCTGCCCCGCCACGATCTTGCAGAAGATGCAATCGGCGTCATGCGTATGGCTCATTTCAGTTTCCTCCAGCTGGAGCGGCTTCAGGCGCTTGCGCGCCCAACCCAATTCGCTCCTTGATTGATAGCATCATGTCCCGTCGAACAAGCGGCAACCGGCATTTTCTGCGGCTCTAATTCGCTCCTGATTCGCAAGCAAAGCCTAGCGCAGAAAATCGATGCTGGAGCGCTCGCCCAAATCGTCAAAATGCTCCTTCAGCCAGGCGCGCCCCGCTTCGCGCCCGCGCGCAAAGAGGCGGCGCACAAAGGCCGAATCGGCCCGCAGCTTGCTGGTGGCGTTCAGCGCCGTCAGCGCCGAGCCGCCGTCCACGCGATGCATCAGCATGCGCTTGTAGCGGTTCTTGTCCAGGCGGCCTTCGTCCAGCAGGCGCGTCACGAAGTCAATGGCGCGGAATTCGGCCAGCAGCGGCGCATTGAAGGTGATTTCGTTGATGCGCTCCATGATGTCCTGCGCTCCGGCGCTGCGGTCGTAGGGCGCTTCAGTCGGGTTGATTTGCACCAGCAGCACATCCACGCTGCGGGTGTTGTAGATCAGCGGATAAATGGCCGGGTTGCCCGAAAAACCGCCGTCCCAGTAATGCTCGCCGTCAATTTCCACCGTTTGATACAGCGTGGGCAGGCAGGCCGAAGCCATCACCGCGTTCGCCGTGAGCCGCTCGCCGGAAAAAATCTCGCCGCGCCCCGTGCGCACGTTGGTCGCGTTCACGAACACCTTGATGAGCGACTGGCTTGAAAGCAGCTCGAAGTTCACCTCGCGCTCCAGCAGGCGGCGCAGCGGATTCAGCCCCATCGGGTTCATCTGCGAGGGCGCGAGCCACTGCGTCACCATGGTCATCATCGTCTGCACGCCCGGCACGGGAATGCCCGAGACGAAATTGCCCAGCAGCCCCACGCCGTCCCAAAAGCGCGCCAGCGCCGCGCGCGCGGCCTCGCGCGCGGCCACGCCTTCCAGGCCATCGGCTTGCGCCTTGGCCAGGCCATGCGCCAGCGCCACGGCATTCATGGCGCCCGCGCTTGTGCCGCTGATGCCTTCAAACGTCAGGCGGCCATCTTCCAGCAGTGCGTCCAGCACGCCCCAGGTAAAGGCCCCGTGCGAGCCGCCGCCTTGCAGCGCCAGATTGATTGTTTTGCTTCGTTTTCCCATTTTTTTGCTGCCTCACAAGTTCATGGCGCGGCCCGCGCTCATGCGGACCATGCCTTTGACGATGCGGTAGAGAAACCACACCGAAATCACCGCCCAGGCCAGGTAGCCCGGCACGAAAAGCAGAAAAAACAGCGGCGCCGTGAGCACATACAAAACCCCCGCCCAGATCACCGAGCGGATGCGCCAGACGAAGTGGCTTTCCTGCCAGCTGCCCTGCGCGTCTTCCTTTTTCGCCAGGTCCATCACCAGCGCGATCAGCAGCAGCGTCACGCCGCCTTGCGCGCCCGGCACGACTGCGCTCAGCGCCACGATCAGGTGCAGCGCGTAACTCACCCAGCTCCAGCTTTTGAGCGAGTCGTCGCGCTCGCGGGCGGCCTCGCCGCCCGGCCGGGCGTTTTCCGGCGTCACATCGATCACGTTGTCGTCCATCACTCTCATGGCATCAACTCCTTGCCTTCAATGATCTTGCCGCGCGGCCTTTTCCGCCAGGCCGCCCAGCCCTTCGCGCCGCTCCAGCTCGGCCAGCACGTCGGCAGGCGTCAGGCCGAAATACGCCAGCGCCACCAGGCCGTGAAACCACAAATCGGCCATCTCGGCCACGATCTTTTCGCGCGGGCCGCCGTGCTCGGCGTCCTTGGCGGCCATCACGACCTCGGCGGCTTCTTCGCCCACTTTTTTCAAGAACGCATCCGGCCCCTTGGCCAGCAGGCGGGCCACATAGCTCGTTTCGGGGTCCGCGCCCTTGCGGCTTTCCACCACCTGCGCCAGGCGCGCGAGCACATCGCTTGAATCAGTCATGGCCTTTGCCCTTGTCTTGGTCCTTGTAGATGCTGTCCGGCGCTTTGAGCACCGGCTCGGCCGCCTTCCAGCGGCCGTCTTGCAGCACGTTGAAAAAGCAGCTGTGGCGCCCCGTGTGGCAGGCAATGCCTGGCTCATGCCCAAGCTGGGTGACTTTGAGCAAGATGACGTCGCGGTCGCAATCGGCGCGGATTTCATGCACCTGCTGCACGTGGCCCGACTCCTCGCCCTTGAACCAGAGTCTGCCGCGCGAGCGGCTGAAGTACACGGCGCGGCCCAGTTCGGCGGTTTTTTGTAGCGCCTCGCGGTTCATCCACGCCAGCATCAGCACGTCGCCCGTGGCCGCTTCCTGCGCAATCGCGGGAATCAGGCCCTGCGCGTCCCATGTCAATTCGTTGAGCCAGTCATCATCAATCATGAGCTTGATTATGGATAAGCGCCGCTTTTGCCGCTCCAGCGGCCGGTTCGAGCCTGGCTGACGGGCCTGCGGCTGATTTTCTGCTCTATAGCATCAGAAACAGGAGCAAATACAGAAGCCTGAAATGCCGCTTCGCGCAGTTTTCACTAGGACATATAGCTATCAATAAAAGAGCAAAATTAACCTGCTTGCCCGCTATCTTCACCTTGGCTATTTCGGTCCGGTCTTTCTGCCTGTCAGGCGGCCCCCTCGGGGGAGCCCGTTCCGCCTGCGTCTGAAGGCGGCCAGCGGAGCAAGTTTGAGTTTGGATTTGGGGCCTGACCGCCTGGCAAGGCTTCACAATTCGCGCTTTCGCCCTGCTTGGAAGGAAAACACCCGTGATCACCCTGGCGCTGTCTAAAGGCCGCATCTTCGACGAAACCCTGCCGCTGCTGGCTGCTGCGGGCATTGAGGTGCTGGAAGACCCCGAGACTTCACGCAAGCTCATCCTGCCAACCAGCCGTGATGACGTGCGCGTCATCCTCGTGCGCGCCAGCGACGTGCCCACTTACGTGACCTACGGCGGCGCCGACTTGGGCGTGGCCGGGCTGGATGTGCTGGCCGAGCAAGGCGCGCCGGGCCTGTACCAGCCGCTGGACTTGGGCATCGCCCGCTGCCACATGGCCGTGGCCGTGCCTGCGGGCTTTGACTACGCCAGCGCCGCCCGCGCGGGCGGGCGCATCACCGTAGCCACCAAATATCCGGCCATTGCGCGCGAGTTTTTTGCCCGCAAGGGTGTGCACGTGGATCTCATCAAGCTCTACGGCAGCATGGAACTGGCGCCGCTGACGGGCCTGGCGCAAGCCATCGTCGATCTGGTCAGCAGCGGCCAGACGCTCAAGGCCAACCGGCTGGTGGAAGTCGAGCGCGTCATGGACGTCAGCTCCCGCCTCGTCGTCAATCAGGCCGCGCTCAAGCTGCACACCGCGCCGCTGCGCCGCATCATCGACGCCTTCGCGCAAGCCGTACACGAGCAGGCCTGAGAGCTTGTTTGCAATCTGGCCGCAGGGGCAAAAAGCCGGCTTTGGGCGGTCTGTGGCGTTGAATAATCTCCGCTCGATTTGGGCCTGCGCGCGGCGCGGGCTTTGTCCTTTTGTCTTTCCGCCCTGGCCGCTTGTGCCACGCGTGCCAGGGCGGTTTTCCTGACCAGACACCGCCATGACGACCACCCCGCCCTCTCCTTTCGCGCTGGCTTCGCAGGCGCTTGAAAAGCTCTCATCTCTGGCCTCGGGCTTGCCCCGCCCTCCCGCGCCGCCGGCCTGGCTGACGGATGAGGCAGCGCGCCGCGTGGTGCTGCTGCTCAATCACGTGCTGATGCAAGAGCCTGAGGCGCGTGCGCGGCTGGCGCGGCAAAAGGGCCGCGTGGTGCGCGTGCAGTGGCGCGGCTGGGGCGCGCAGCTGGCGGCTACGCCAGCGGGCTTGTGCGAGCTGGCCGCTGCGGACGGGCCGCCTGATCTGGTGCTGACGCTGGCCGATGAGTCGCCCCTGGCACTGGCGCAAGCGGCCCTGAAAGGGGCTTTGCACGGCGAAAAGCCGGCGGTGCGCATTGAAGGCGACGTGCAATTGGCTGCCGAGGTGAACTGGCTGGCCGACCATGTGCGCTGGGATGTGGAGGAAGACCTGGCGCGCCTGCTGGGCGACGCGCCCGCGCACGCGCTGGCCCAGGCGGGCCGCGCGCTGGCGCAGGGGTTGCGCCAGATTGCCGCCGGGCTGCCGGGCGGCGCGGGCCGTGCGGGTTGTTCAGGCGGCGCAGCTGATGTTTCCATGAACGCAGGCGCGCCACGGCCATGAAAAAACTCTTTCGCGCCTGCTTCATCGCCTGGACGGCGCTGCGCTACGGGCTGGACGAAATGGCTCTTTCCTGCCTGCCGCGCCCGTGGCTGCGCGCGCTGGGGCGGCTGACGCGGCGCGGCCGGCGGCTGACGGCGCCGCGCGGCCAGCGCCTGCGCATGGCGCTGGAGCGGCTGGGGCCGATCTTCGTGAAATTCGGCCAGGTGCTCTCCACCCGGCGCGATTTGCTGCCGCCTGACGTGGCCGATGAACTCGCCTTGCTGCAAGACCGCGTGCCGCCTTTTGCGACGAGTGAGGCCATTGCCATCATCGAAAAAGCCTTTGGCCGCCCGCTGGGAGCCATCTTCACCAGCTTCGAGCGCGAGCCGGTGGCCAGCGCCTCCATCGCGCAAGTGCACTTCGCCACGCTGACAGACCGCGAGGGCAAGGCGCGCGATGTGGCCGTGAAGGTGCTGCGGCCCGGCATGCTCAAGGTGATTGACCAGGACCTGGCGCTCATCCACATGCTGGCCGGCTGGGTAGAGCGCCTGTTTGCCGACGGCAAGCGCCTGCGCCCGCGCGAAGTGGCCGAAGAATTCGACAAATACCTGCACGACGAGCTGGATTTGACGCGCGAAGCCGCCAGCGCCGCCCAGCTGCGCCGCAACATGGCCGGACTGAACCTGGTGCTGGTGCCCGAAATGTTCTGGGACTACATCCGCGACAACGTGCTGGTGATGGAGCGCATGAGCGGCATCCCCATCAGCCAGACGCAGCGCTTGCGCGAGGCGGGGGTGGACATCCACCAGCTCGCGCGCGACGGCGTCACCATTTTCTTCACGCAGGTGTTTCGCGACGGCTTCTTTCATGCCGACATGCACCCGGGCAACATCATGGTCAGCGTCGCGCCCGGAACCTTTGGCCGCTACATCTCGCTGGACTTCGGCATCGTCGGCACCCTCACCGAGTACGACAAGGAATACCTGGCGCAGAACTTCACCGCCTTTTTCCGGCGCGACTACAAGCGCGTGGCCGAGCTGCACGTGGAAAGCGGCTGGGTGCCCGCCGACACCCGCATCGACGAGCTGGAAGCGGCCATCCGCAGCGTGTGCGAGCCTTACTTTGACCGCCCGCTCAAGGAAATTTCGCTGGGCATGGTGCTGATGCGGCTGTTTCAGACCTCGCGGCGCTTCAACGTCGTCATCCAGCCGCAGCTGGTGCTGCTGCAAAAAACCCTGCTCAACATCGAGGGCCTGGGCCGCCAGCTCGACCCGGACCTGGATTTGTGGAGCACGGCCAAGCCGTTTCTGGAGCGCTGGATGAACGAGCAAATCGGCCCGCGCCGCCTGCTGCGCGAACTCAAGGCGCAAGCGCCCTACTACGCCAAGCTTCTGCCCGAGCTGCCGCGCCTGCTGCACGCCCACCTGCAACATTCGGCCGGCCTGCCGCAGCTGCAACAGCAGGTGCGCGATCTGGCCCAGGCGCAGCGCAAAGGCCGCCGCCTGGCCGCGCTGGCCTGGTGCGCCGCAGGCTTTGCCCTGGGCCTGCTGGCCATGCTGGCGGCGCAGCGCGCTGGGTGGTGGCACGCTTGATCAGGCTTTCCGCGCAGCTTGCCTGAAGCGGCCCGGGATGCTTTGAAAAGAGAAGCAAATTCAGCACTTGAAAAAGTGCTCTTGCGCCCGTTTTACTAAGACATCATGCTCTGAATAAAGGAGCGAAATTGCGCCTTTTGCCGTCTGTTCAGGCTTGCTGCTGTTGCAGCAGGCGGCGCATGGGCGCGGGCAGGCCCAGGTCAGGCCAATCGCGCCGCCATTGGCCGGCAATGGGCAGGCGGGCCGTGGCGGGCAGGTGAACGCGGGCGGTGTGCAAGGTGAGGTCTTTGTGCGTGAGTGCGTGCGCCAGTGGCGGCAGCCACGCCACGCTGGCGCTGGCGGGCAGCGCGTCAAGCAGGGCCTCGCGGCTGTCGAACACGGGCAAGGCGTGCAGGCCCGCCCAGATGCCTTTGGCGGGGCGCTTTTCCAGCCAGCACGCGCTTTGCGCTTCGGGCAGCGTTTGCGCCAGCAGCAGCCACAAGGTTTGGGCGCTGCGGCGCAGCTTGCGGGTTTTGACGGGGTAGCTTTCCGGGCGGCCTTGCTGGCGGGCGGTGCAGTCGGCGGCAACGGGGCAGCGGCCGCACTGGGGCTGGCGCGGCGTGCAGACGGTGGCGCCCAGGTCCATCAGGCCTTGCGTGTAGGCGGGCATGTCGGCGCTGTCTGCGGGCAGCAGGGCCAGGGCGCGGGCGTGCAGGGCGTGGGCGTTGGCGGCCACGGCCAGGTCGCTGGCATCTCCCAGATGACGGGTGAGCACGCGCTTGACGTTGCCGTCCAGTATGGCCGCGCGTTCGCCAAAGCAGAAGGCGGCGATGGCGGCGGCTGTTGAGGGGCCGATGCCCGGCAGCGTTTGCAGCAGGGCGGCGCTGCGGGGAAATTGGCCGCCGAAGCGCTCCATCACCTGCCGCGCGCACTGGTGCAGGTTGCGGGCGCGGCTGTAGTAGCCCAGGCCGCTCCAGAGGGCCATGACTTCGTCAGACGAGGCGGCAGCCAGCGCAGCTACATCAGGAAAGCGCTGAATGAAGCGCGCGAAATAGCCCTGCACGGTGGCCACTTGCGTTTGCTGGAGCATGATTTCCGACAGCCACACGCGGTAAGGATCGCGCGTGCCCTGCCAGGGCAGGCCGTGGCGGCCATGCTGGCGCTGCCAGCGAAGGAGACGGGCGGCGAAGCTGGCGGGCGGTTCGCTCGCGCCGCTCACGAAAGGGCGGGCAGCATGTCGGCCACCGTGGTCTGGTAGGCGGCAGAAGGCCGGGGCGACACGGAGGCCGGGCTTTGCGCGCGGATGTCGTGCATGTGCGCGGCCAGCCCTTTTTCGGTTTCGTCCAGCAGGGCCATCTGCTCGTCGATTTCGCTCAGGCGCTGCTCCAGGTTGCCGGCGGCTTCTTCAATGCGGATGATGGCTTCCATGCGGCGGTTGAAGGCGCGGCGGCGCTCGCGAAGCTGCGTGTCCACCTGCGAGGAGGAGGTTTTGTTCCACAGCTCGATATCGCCCAGAGCGGTTTCAAAGATGGAGCGGATGCGCGAGGCCAGCGCGCGCACGAGCTTTTCGGTGAATTCGGGGCGGGCGAGCTGGAAGATGTTGCCCATGCCCAGGTACTGCAAATGGCTGCGCTCGACGGCGCCCAGGTCGTCGATGAAGCGCGACATGTCGGGCGCGGGCGGCGGCTGGAGCGTGAAGCCGTATTCGGCGTTGAGCTGGCGGAAGGTGGCGTTGAGCATGGTCTCGATTTCCATCTCCATCGTCTGCACTTGCCTGACGATGTCGCGCAGGTTGTCAAACGCCTTGCCGTAGGCTTTTTTCAGGCCGAACTTGATGCCCGGCTCGCGCAGCGAGGTGCTCAGCTCCAGCAGCTCGCGCTTGATGCTGGAGGCGCCCAGCAGCTTGATGATTTCGCGCAGCAGCTTCATGTGCACGGCGCGCACGGCCTGCACGTTGGCGCCGCTGCGGTCGAATTCGCCTTTGTCCATGTCCACGCGCATGCGCATCTGGCGGATGACGGTCTGGTTCTTGCCGCGCAGGCCCTGCAATTCCTGCTTTTGCTCGGCCAGCTCGCGCTTGCGCACGGCCAGCACGCGGTGGCAGGCGGCTTCCACGTTGCCCAGCGCCGCGCGCAGGGCAGATTCAAGCACGGCCTCGCGCTCGCCCAGCATGCGGCGGCCCAGCAGGTCTTCAAAGCGGGGCAGGCGGCTTTCCTGAAGCAGCTGCTCGTCGCCGCGCACCTTGGCCAGCAGGCCCTTCTGGGCGGACAGGGCGATCACCTGGTCTTTGTCCAGCGAGAGGATTTCGGCCGTCTGCTCGCATTGGCTGGTGATTTGCTGCTCGATGCGCGCGGGGCTGCTCAGGGCGTCCCACAGCGTGTCGATCTTGTTGAGCACCACAAAGTGCGAGCTGGCGCCCGCCGTCATGGGCGAGAGGTGCTCGCGCCAGATGGTCTGGTCGGACTTGGTCACGCCCGTGTCGGCGGCCAGGATGAACACCACGGCCTGCGCCTGCGGAATCAGGTTCACCGTCAGCTCAGGCTCCGCGCCAATCGCGTTCAGGCCGGGCGTGTCCAGCACCACCAGCCCCTGCTTGAGCAGCGGATGCGCCATGTTGATGAGCGCGTGCCGCCAGCGCGGCACTTCCACCAGGCCCTGGGCGTTGGTGGGCGGGTTGTCGTCGGGTTGCTCGTCGTGCCAGAAGCCCAGCGCGCGCGCCTGCTCCACGGGCACGTGCAGGGTTTCGGAGACTTTTTCCATTACGCTGGCCAGCTGCTCGGCGTCGTTCACGTCCAGATCAAAGCGCGTCCATTTTTCGGGCGCCATGCGCCAGTCGGTGAGCGACTGCGGCTGCAAACGCGTTTCAATGGGCAGCAGGCGCAGGCAAGGGGGCACGCTGGCGTCCCAGCCCAGCTCGGTGGGGCACATGGTGGTGCGCCCGGCGCTGGCGGGCATGATGCGGCGGCCATATCCGGCGAAAAACACGGCGTTGATCAGCTCCGACTTGCCGCGCGAGAACTCGGCCACGAAAGCGACGGTGACTTTTTCGGAGCGCAGCTGGTCCTGCACCTGCTGAAGGCGCTCGACGGCGGCATCGTCCAGCAAGTCGCGCGCGCCCAGCCATTCGGTGAGCGTGCGCAGGCGGCGGGACATGGCGTCGCGCCAGACATGGTGTTGGTCAAATTGTTGGTTGAAAGCGGTCATCGTCATCGCTGCGGCCTTGCCCCTGGGCAGTTGTTTGCCAAACGTAAGCTCAGGGATATTACCTGCTGCCTGCCGCCGTGCCCTTCCGTTTGGCGGATGCCAGACGCCTTTCCTGCCCCCGGTCAGCCGCCCGAGCCGCACCCGGCGCATCAGACCGCAAGAACGGGAGCTATTCTGCTTCTGTATCCATAGCAGACTCTCCAGGTTTGACTAAGGCCTGTTGAGAATTGCTGAAATTGAATCACAACCGAAGCCAGATAGATCACCGCCTTAAAGCTGGCGTCGGTCTTGTCACTGTGTATGGCACAAAGCGTTTGAACTCCTTGAGCTTGCCAAAGAAGTTTTCAATGAGGTGAGGCCAGAGGTACATGTGCTCGTCAATGGACAAAGGCTGGTCTTTGTGAGATCACGATTGGCACGCCTTGCGCTTGCAATAGCTCTATCAGCCATTGGACATCAAACGCCTTGGAGCCGCTGACGTTGGTGCGCTCGCCCACATTCACGAACAGCGAGTGTTCATCAATTACCAGCGGCTCAAGGCCAGACAGACGCAGCGGCGGGATGGGCGGTTTTGGGGCGTCGGCGAAAGCGGCAGAAGCAGACATGGGATTCACTGGAAACCGGAAAACGCAGCCAGGAGGGCAGGCATGAGCCTCGTTTTCGCACTGGACATCCGCCAAGCCAGACAGGGCAGCGCACACGGCCATTCGATGCAATTCGATGCACCGCCCTGCTGCAACGCTCCTTGGCGAGTCGGGTGCGATTTCAGGATCAGCCCCGCGCTTCAAAAACCGCTGCCGGACGGCTTCAGCCCCGCCCCCAACGGCCATGCATCCACCAGGCCCAGGGCAGGTAGTGGATGAAGCCGTGTTGATCTGAGCGGTGATATGAGTTTGCTTTGATCCACTGGATGACTTGACGCCACCAGACATCAAATCTCTCCGGGTCGTAGGCATAACGGCTGACCTTGTCTTCGCCGAGATATGGCCCATCAATAGTCACGCCGCGCGACCAGAACAGCCGCCCGACTTCGCGCGAAGGCACAAAAAAGGGGTGGCGCAAGTACTCGATGACCGGCGCACGGTGCGCGTTGATCACGCCTGCGCCGTGCTGGAAGGTTTGGATTTCCGGCTCCCAGTTGAAGGCACGGTTCCAGAGTACAAAACCTCGGCTCAGCCTGTCTTGGCTGCGCCGGGGCGGAAAGGCGTTTAGCCACACGTGATCAGCACTGGGGCTATTGAGCGCCAGGATCTGCACATCCGCCGTCGTGCGCAAAAAGGCCAGAAACCTGCGCTCGTCCCGCACGGTCATGGCCACGGCGATTTGTTTTCCACTTCTGGCGCCCATCAGAACGATCTCGCAGACAGTCTCTCTGTGCATTTCCAATGCGCAGTTTCAGAACAAACTCCAGATGCCATCAAACGACCTCTTGCTTGCAAAGCTCCGGCAATGCCGCCCACAAGTACTCCCCCAGACACCAGCCGCACCACTACCGGTCAAACCGCCGGTGGCACGGCCGGAGCGGTTTTTCATCTTCTCGGAACGCCTGCGCAACATTGATGGAATCCAGCATGATGCCCAAAGGACGCACGATGCGCCCCGCTTTGCCTAGCCGCTGCCCGATGCGGCGGGCAGCCCGGTTGTCTGCAAGCCGCTGAGCGTCTTCAAAACCTGCTCACAGGCGCCGTTCTTCATGCAAAAGCCCTGACTTTGAGCTTGCGCCTTGTTCAGTGAGCAGGGCGGCGACAAATCCGCTCCTGACACACGCTCAATTCCATGCTGGTGCATTAGCGCTTCCAAAGCGACCCTAGACCTGCCTTTGTTCGTTCAAGCACTTTGCGTGAATGCCCAACGCTTCACCCAATGGGGCTTTGAGCGCCTGTCCCCAGAGAGGAAATCTGTAGCAAACAATCGTCATGTATCCAAGTGACATGAGCGATGAACAGTGGGGTGCAACGCCTGGGACATGATTAAGTCATCTTTTTCGTAGCCGGCTCTTACAGGTTGAGATTGGGCGCGAGGATGCGGCGCATCTGCTCGGGCTCAATGCCCCGGCGGCGGGCCATGTCGTCGGCCTGCTCTTCGTTGATCTTGCCGACGCTGAAGTAGGTGGATTCAGGGTGGCTGAAGTAAAAGCCGCTGACGCTGGAGGCGGGCATCATGGCCATTTGGTCGGTCACGCACATGCCGATTTCGCCCGCGCCCAGCAGCTCGAACAGGGGCTGCTTGACGGTGTGGTCGGGGCAGGCGGGGTAGCCGGGCGCGGGGCGGATGCCCTGGTACTTTTCGGCAATCAGTTCGGCGTTGTCCAGCGCCTCGTCAGCGGCGTAGCCCCACCAGTCGGTGCGCACGCGGCGGTGCAGCCATTCGGCGCCGGCTTCGGCCAGGCGGTCGGCCAGGGATTTGAAGAGGATGGCGTTGTAGTCGTCGTGGCGGGCCAGGAATTGGGCGGCCTTTTCTTCCACGCCGATGCCGGCGGTGACGGCGAATGCGCCGATGTAGTCCTTCAGCACGGGGCCATCGTGGCTGCCCTCGGGCCAGTGGCGCGGGGCGATGAAGTCGGCCAGGCAGCGGCTGGGGCGGTGCAGGCCGGTTTTCGCGTCTTTGGGGCGCTCGGTTTGCTGGCGCAGGCCGTACCAGGTGAGCAGCACGCGATCGCGGTTTTCGTCGGCGTAGAGGGCGATGTCGTCGTCGTGCACGCGGTTGGCGGGCCAAAAGCCCACCACGGCGTGGGCGGTCAGCCAGCGGCCTTCGATGATGTGGCGCAGCATTTTCTGGCCGTCTTCATACACCTTCGTGGCTTCTGCGCCCACGATTTCGTCTTGCAAGATGGCCGGGAATTTGCCCGCCAAGTCCCAGGTCTGGAAAAACGGCCCCCAGTCCATGAAGGCGGCCAGCTCGGCCAGCGGCAGGTTGCGGATGACGCGGCGGCCCAGAAAGTGCGGCGCGGGCGGCTGGTAGCGGCCCCAGTCTATGGGCGTTTTGTTGGCGCGTGCCTGCGCCAGGCTCCACATTGCGGCGGGCTTTTTGCGCGCGTGCAGCTGGCGCACGTTTTCATAGTCGGCCTGCACTTCGGCCACGTATTGCGCCGCGCCTTCGCCCAGCAGGCCCTGGGCCACGCCCACGCTGCGCGAGGCGTCGGGCACGTAAACCACGGGGCCGTCGTAGTGCGGGGCGATTTTTACGGCGGTGTGCACGCGGCTGGTGGTGGCGCCGCCGATGAGCAGCGGAATCTTGCGCATGCGGAAATAGTCGTCCTTTTGCATTTCGCCGGCGACGTATTGCATTTCTTCCAGGCTGGGGGTGATCAGGCCTGACAGGCCGATGATGTCGGCCCCTTCGCACTTGGCGCGCGCCAGGATTTCGTGGCAGGGAATCATCACGCCCATGTTCACCACTTCAAAGTTGTTGCATTGCAAAACGACGGTGACGATGTTCTTGCCGATGTCGTGCACGTCGCCCTTGACGGTGGCGACGATGATTTTTCCCTTGCTTTTCACGTCTTTGCCAGCGGCTTCGTCGCGGCGCTTTTCTTCTTCGATGTAGGGCACCAGGTGGGCCACGGCCTGCTTCATCACGCGCGCGCTTTTGACCACTTGCGGCAAAAACATCTTGCCCTGCCCGAACAAGTCGCCCACCACGTTCATGCCGTCCATCAGCGGGCCTTCAATCACGTGCAGCGGGCGGCCGCCCTTGGCGATGGTTTCCTGATACGCCTCTTCGGTGTCTTGCGTAATGAAGTCGGTGATGCCATGCACCAGCGCGTGCGAGAGGCGCTCGGCCACGGGCGTGGGGTTTTCGGGCGTGCCGCGCCAGGCGAGTTTCTGGCTGTCGTCTCGGGCTGCGCCTTTGGCGGTTTCGGCAATCTCCAGCAGGCGCTCGGCGGCGTCGGGGCGGCGGTTGAGCACCACGTCTTCCACGCGCTCGCGCAACACGGGTTCCAGCTCGTCATACACGCCGATCATTCCGGCATTGACAATGCCCATGTCCAGCCCCGCGCGTATGGCGTGGTAGAGAAACACGGTGTGAATGGCCTCGCGCACGGGGTCATTGCCCCGGAAGCTGAAGCTCACGTTGCTGATACCGCCCGAAACCTTTGCGCCCGGCAGGTTCTGCTTGATCCAGCGCACCGATTCGATGAAGTCCACCGCGTAGTTGTCGTGCTCAGGCATACCCGTGGCAATGGTCAGCACATTGGGGTCAAAGATGATGTCTTCGGGCGCAAAGCCCACCTCATCGACCAGCACGCGCCAAGCGCGCGAGCAAATTTCAATGCGCCGCTCCAATGAATCGGCCTGGCCTTTTTCGTCAAACGCCATCACCACCACCGCCGCGCCGTAGCGCTTGATGAGCGTGGCCTGGCGCTTGAACTCGTCTTCGCCCTCTTTCAGCGAAATGGAATTGACGATGCCCTTGCCTTGCAGGCAGCGCAGGCCCGCTTCCAGCACGCTCCACTTGCTGGAGTCCAGCATCACCGGCACGCGGGCGATATCCGGCTCGCTGGCCATCAGGTTCAGAAAGCGCACCATCGCCACCTCGGCATCGAGCATCGGCTCGTCCATGTTCACGTCGATGATTTGCGCGCCGTTTTCCACCTGCTGGCGCGCCACGGCCAGCGCCTCTTCGTACTGCTCGGCCAGGATAAGCCGCGCAAACGCCTTGGAGCCGCTGACGTTGGTGCGCTCGCCCACATTCACGAACAGCGAGTTTTCGTCAATGCTCAAAGGCTCCAGCCCCGACAGGCGCAGCGGCGGGATGGGCGGTTGGGGGGCGTCGGCGGAAGCGGCAGAAGCAGACATGGGATTCACTGAAGACCGGAAAACGCAGCCAGGAGGGCAGGCACGAGCCTCGTTTTCGCGCGGAACATCCGCCAAGCCTGGCGGAAAAAAGCTCCGTTGCGACGCCCCTTGGCAAGAGGGCGCGCATTCTAGGCAGCCGCCACGCGCCATGCCGCCGAAGCCGCCCAAAACAGGCTCGCACAAGCGGTCTTTCACCGCCGTCGAGCGTAGCGCTGCAAGCCTTGGGCCGCGCTTGTCTGGTTTTATAGAAAAGGGAGCAAAAATGAAGGGCCAATAATGCCGCTTAACGCTGTTTTTATCGGGGTTTATAGCTACAGATTCAAGAGCAAAAAATAGTTTATCTATTTCATGCTCTTACGGCCAGGCTTTGAACAGGCGCTTACGGCCTGCCGTCTGCCGCGTTGCGGGCGAAGACGAGCAGCGTGTCGCCCTTGTCCGTGGGGCGGGGCACTTCCAGGCGCTGCGCCCATTGCTGTTGCGAGGGGCTGGCTGTCAGCGGGGCAATCAGCCACGGGCAGGTGGCGGGCGCGTCAAAGCGCGGCAGCGGCTCCAGCTGCCAGCCGCCATGAAAGCGCAGGGCCGCCAGCTGGGTGGCGTTGAGCGCAAACGTATTGACGCACGCGCCCTGGCCGACGATGGCCGCCACGCTGCGCACCTGCGCGGCCAGGCTGCGGCCATAGTCCAGCGCGGGCAGCCACAGCGTCATCAGCAGCAGCCAGCACAGCGTGGCGCCGGCGGCGGGCAGCACCAGGCTTTTCCACAGTGCGGCGCGGTGGCGGCCCGTGCGCCAGCGCGCCAGCCAGGCCCAGGCCAGCGTGGCCGCCAGCGCCGCCAGCAGCGCGGGCCACTGGAAAACCGGCTCAAAGCCCGGCGCCAGCCGCGCCACATTGGCCGCCGGTTTGGCGGGCACGCCCGTTTGCAGCGAGATCCACACCACCCAGATCACGATGGCCCAGCCGCTGAAAAACAGCACGGTGAACCAGTCAATGAGCGCCGCCATGCCGCGCCGCAGCGTGGGCAGCGCCAGCGCCGCCAGCGCCGCCAGCGGCGGCAGCGCTGCCAGCAGAGAGCGGTCACGCGCGGGCGTGAACACCGCCGCCAGCATGGCCATGCCCGCCATCATCAGCGGCAGGCCCAGGTGGCGCTGCTGACGCGGGCGCGGCAGCTGGGCGCGCCAGCGCCACAGCGTCCACAGCGCCAGCGGCCAAATGGGCCAGGTGAACCAGACAAACAGCCGCGCCAAAGAGCGCCACTGCGCCGCCGCCAGCGGCCACGTGATTTGCCAGCGCCACAAGCCCAGCCGCCAACCCAAGGCAGCGCTGGCCAGCATGGCCGCCAGCGTGGCCAGCAGCAGGCGGCGGCGCGCGCCTGCCTGCAAGGCGTTGGCAGGCGCGGCGGCCTGCCAGCCCGGCCACAGTTGCGCCAGCACCGCTGCCGCGCCATATGCCAGCGCCAGCGTGGGCGCGCCCGACAGCGCCAGAGCGGGCAGCCCCAGCAGCGTGGCTGCCACCGCCGCGCGCGGCTGAAAAGGCATGGCCGCAAAGCCAAAAAACACCAGCGCCGTAAAACACAGCTGCGCCAGCGCAGGCGTGGTTTCGTGCGCCAGCTGCGCCATGCCCAGCGTGGCAATGAGCGCCAGCAGGCTGCCATCGGCCAGCGCACGGGCGTAATCGCGCGGCTGCGCCTCGCCGCCAAAAGCCAGCGCCACGGGCTGCGCGCCGGGCAGGCGGGTCAGGTTATAGGTGGCGTACCAAGTGGCCGCCAGCGTGCCCGCCAGCATCAGCGCAAACGGCAAACGCACGGCCACATCAGGCGCCAGCCAGCCGGCCGTGGCCTTGAGCGCGAGCGCGCCCAGCCAGTAAGGCAGCAGCGCGGCCACATCGGGCGACAGGCCGTCGAGCTGCGGCGCCAGCCAGCCCGAGCGCCCTTCGGCCATGGCCTGCATGAAGCCGAAAGAAGCCAGGTCATCGCCCTTCCACGGCTGCCGCCCCACAAAGCCCGGCAGTACATAGGCCAGACACAGCAGCCACAAGGCCAGCCTGGGCAGCCGGCGGGCCGCTTCTTGCGTAACGAGGGCGGGGCGGGGGGTATTCACGTGCGAAAAGGCGGGAAAAGTGACGGACGAAAGGCCGGGATTGTCGCCGCGCCCGCGCTTGGCTCATGGCTGCGCCTTTGCATTCAAGAAGCTGTTCAGGGCGCTTCGATGATGCAAAGACAGGAGCAATTCAAATGGGCCAAAAATGCCTTCTGCGCTGTATGCACCAGGACATCATGCTATGGATAGAGGAGCGTGCCAGTCTGCTTTCTCCCTGCCTGCCGCCCTTTCGCGGCCCAGGCCGTGCGTGGCTCGATTCACAACCTCGCGCGGCTATCATCCTTGCACCATTCATAAGTGGCTCTGCTTATTCTGAAAGGAGGCCTTCAATGTTTCGCCGGATGATTTCGCCCAACTGGAAAACCCTGGCTGTGTGCTGCGGCGCATGGGCGGCTTGCGCCAGCATGGCCCAGCCCGTGCAGATGACGCCGCAGGCTGCGCCTGCGCGCCAGCAGGCGGCTGAGCTGCTGGCTCCCGGGCAGCAGGCGCTCACGGCCTGGCGCTGGCGCTTGCAGGCCGTGCGCGGCAAGGATCGCGCCTGGTTCACGCGCGCTGCCGCCGCCCTGTCTGAACCGGTGGTGCTGCGCTTTGACGAGGCTGCCGTGAGCGTGGCCGCTCCCTGCAACCAGTTGCGCGGGCGCTATCTGCTTTCAGGCGAACGCATGCTGATTGAGCCGCTGATGGGCACCAAGAAGGGCTGTGCCGACGCCCGCTTGATGGCGCTGGAAGACCGTCTGGAGCAAATCCTGCCCACCGTGAAGGATTGGCGGCTGCAAACCGCACGCCAGCAGAGCGGCCAGCCTGCGGCGACCTTGCGCCTGCGCTTTATCAACGGCAGCGAGTGGCTGCTGCAAGGCGAGCCTGCTGGCGCGCCAGGTTCGCTTTGACGCCAGCGGCGCGCGCACCGTTTTGCGCGTGCGCCGCCAGCCCTTGGGGGCTGGCTATGTGCGGCAAGAGCGCATCAGCTACGGGATGGAGCCATAGGGAGCCATAAGCCGGAAGCGGCGGGCCGCCTTGTTGATGGCAGCGGCGCTTTGGATTCGCTCCTTTATCCGTAGCATGACGTCCTAGTGGAATCTGCGCGGGGCAGTGTCTCAACGCCCCTGAATTCGCTCTTGTTTTTGATGCCGCTCGCCCCTTCGGGCGGATGGCGGGGCGCTGCCGGGCCGGTTTTCAGCCGCGCGCGATTTTGAAAACCGCCGTGCCCGC
The DNA here is from genome assembly GCF_029813755.1 of Ottowia cancrivicina. Taxonomy (NCBI): domain Bacteria; kingdom Pseudomonadati; phylum Pseudomonadota; class Betaproteobacteria; order Burkholderiales; family Comamonadaceae; genus Ottowia; species Ottowia cancrivicina. Next base: position 17,543 of record NZ_JARVII010000025.1, read on the forward strand.
CAGCAGGTTGGGCAGGCGGCGCACGGGGCGGCCTTGGTGCAGGCCGAAGGCGTCGAGGATTTGCAGGCCGTTTTTGCGGGCAAGGATTTCAAAGTCCTTGAAGGTGCCCACGCGGATGTTGGGCGTGTCGTACCACTGGTAGGGCAGGCGGCGGGTGACGGGCATGCGCCCGCGCAGCACGGCCAGGCGGTTGGGCCAGTGGGCGAAGTTGGGAAAGGCGATGATGCCCACGCGGCCCACGCGGGCGGTTTCGCACAGCATGGTTTCGGCGTTGCGCAGGTGCTGGAGGGTGTCGATTTGCAGCACGGCGTCAAAGCTCTGGTCGCCAAAGTCGGCCAGGCCTTCGTGCAAGTTGAGCTGGAGCACGTTCACGCCGCGCTGCACGCAGCAGAGCACCTTGGCGTCGTCGATTTCGATGCCGTAGCCGGTGCAGCCGCGCTCGCGCATGAGGCGCTGCATGAGCGCGCCGTCGCCGCAGCCCAGGTCGAGCACGCGCGCGCCTTCGGGCACGAGGCTGGCAATGACTTGCTGAATGGCGGCGTCGCTCATGCCGTGCCTCCTTGGGCTTGCGCCGGGGTGTCGATGCGGTTTTCAAAATACGAGCGGATGAGGCGCATGTAGCGCGCATCGTCCAGCAAGAAGGCGTCGTGGCCGTGGGGGGCGTTGATTTCGGCGTAGGCCACGTCGCGGCGGTTGTCCAGCAGCGCCCGCACGATTTCGCGGCTGCGGGCGGGGGCAAAGCGCCAGTCGGTGGAAAAGCTCACGAGCAAAAAGCGCGCTTGCGTGCCCGCCAGCGCGGCGGCCAGGCTGCCGTCGTGGGCGCGGGCGGGGTCGAAATAGTCCAGCGCGCGGGTGATGAGCAGGTAGGTGTTGGCGTCGAAGTAATCGCTGAATTTTTCGCTCTGGTGGCGCAGATAGCTTTCAATCTGGAATTCCACGTCTTGCGTGGAGTAGCGGTAGCCGCTGGCGTGGCCGGCCACGGCCTGGCGCAGCTGGCGGCCAAATTTGGCGTTCATCACGTCGTCGCTCAAATAGGTGATGTGGCCGATCATGCGGGCGATGCGCAGGCCGCGCTGCGGCACCACGCCGTGGCGGTAGAAGTGGCCGCCGTGAAAGTCGGGGTCGGTGATGATGGCGCGGCGCGCCACTTCGTTGAAGGCCAGGTTTTCGGCGGTGAGGTTGGGCGCGCTGGCAATCACCACGGCGTGGCGCACGCGCTGCGGGTATTGCAGCGTCCAGCTGAGCGCCTGCATGCCGCCCAGGCTGCCGCCCATGACGGCGGCCAGCTGCTCGATGCCCAGCGCGTCCAGCAGGCGGGCTTGCGCGGCGACCCAGTCTTCCACGGTGATGACGGGAAAGTCCGCCCCCCAGGCCTGGCCCGTGGCCGGGTTGATGTCTTTCGGGCCGGTGGAGCCAAAGCACGAGCCGAGGTTGTTGATGCCGATGACGAAAAAGCGGTTGGTATCCACCGGCTTGCCGGGGCCGACCATGTTGTCCCACCAGCCCAGGCTGCGCGGCTGGCCCGCGTATTCGCCCGCCACGTGGTGCGAGGCATTGAGCGCGTGGCACACCAGCACGGCATTGCTGCGGCTGGCGTTGAGCTGGCCGTAGGTTTCGTAGGCCAGCTGGTAGCCGCCCAGGCTGGCGCCGCTTTGCAGCGCCAGGGGCGCGTCAAAGCGCATGGTCTGCGGCGTGGCAATGAAAGTCATGAGGCAAGAAAAAACCCGGTTGCGCCAAAAGGCGGAACCGGGCCGGATTTCCGTCATTTAGCAGCATTTGTCAGAACTGGTTCAAAGCCTGTTTGTGAGGGCGGACTTTGATCCGGTTCTCGGAAGCGCCCGCAAGCAGGAAAGCAAATCGGCGCGTGAAAACGAAAGGGCGGCCAGTATAGCCAGCCGCCAGACGGCCCGGCCCAGCCGGATTCATTCCGAAAAAAGGAGCGAATCCAAGCGGCCTTTTTAGCCTGATGTCCTAGAGAAACCAGCGCAGGCAGCTATCGTAAAAAGAGCGAAATCTTGCTATCCCAGCCCCATGCGCCAGCCCAGCAGGGCAGCCAGGCCCAGCGCCGCGAAGACGGCGGCGCACGCCAGGTGCACGGCGCGCAGGGGCAGTTTCTTCATCAGCCGCTCGCCAAAGCACACCACGGGCGCATTGGCCAGCATCATGCCCAGCGTGGTGCCGGCAATGACGGCCAGCGCTGCGTCCGGGTGCTGCGCGGCCAGGGCCACGGTGGCCAGCTGGGTTTTGTCGCCCATTTCGGCCATGAAGAACACGGCCAGCGTGGCGCCGAACACGCCCCAGACGCCCCAGCGCGCGGCCCGCGCGGGCTGCTGGTCGTCATCGAGCTGGTCAGGCGCCATCATCCAGCCCGCCATCATGATGAAAGACAGGCCCAGCGCCCAGCGCAGCGCATCGGGCGCAAGCTGCGTGGTCACCCATGCGCCCAGCGCTCCAGCCAGCGCGTGATTGGCCAAGGTGGCGGCAAAAATGCCCAGCGCGATGGGCCAGGGCTTGCGAAAGCGCGCGGCCAGCAGCAGCGACAAAAGCTGGGTTTTATCGCCCATTTCGGCCAGCGCGACGATGCCGGTGGAAAGGAAAAAAACGCTCACGGAAGACGGTGCGAAACGCAGGGCGCGCGATTGTAAAAATATTCGTTTGACGTGGATATTTGAAATATATGCAGGGGCATAATGCCCGCCGCGCGCGAAAGCGCGTGCGTTTTCCCGGTGTTTCTTCTTGGCCCTCGGGGGCGTTGGCAGACTCCATCCGGTTTTTTTCTTTTTCACCTTGTGTATTTCGAGGAGCGCCTTCGATGGGCAACAAACTTTATGTCGGCAATCTGCCGTATTCCGTGCGCGACGCCGAGCTGGGCCAGGCTTTTGCCGCGTTTGGTTCCGTGGTCAGCGCCAAAGTGATGATGGAGCGCGATTCCGGCCGCTCCAAAGGCTTTGGTTTTGTGGAAATGGGCAGCGACGCCGAGGCGCAAGCCGCCATTGAAGGCATGCACGACAAACCCCTGCAAGGCCGCAATCTGGTCGTGAACGAGGCCCGCCCGATGGAGCCGCGCCCGCCGCGCGCCAGCTTTGGCGGCGGGCGGCGCGATGACCGTGGCGGCTACGGCGGCTTTGGCGGCGGCAATGATGGGCGCTTCCGCAGCCCCTATGGTCCCGGCCCGCGCGGCAATGGCGGCTTTGGCGGCCGGCGCGACGATCGCGGCTTTGACCGTGGCGATCGCGGCGAATACTGATCGGGCCAAGTTCCCGGCAAAGGCCGGCGCGGTTTTCGCGTCCGGCCTTTTTTGCGCCTGCGATAGCGGCGCAAGCCATGAAGCCGCACAAGGCGGGGCATGTGAAAATCCCGCGCCATGACCGCCCCGAATGCCGCTCTGAACGCCGGATCCAACGCCACTTTGAACGCAGATGCCGCCGAGCTGGACAAATTTGCCGCCCTGGCCCACCACTGGTGGGACGCCGGGGGCGAATTGGCCACGCTGCACCACATCAACCCCTTGCGGCTGAACTGGATTGACGCGCAGCGCCCGCTGCAAGGCGCGCGCGTGCTCGATGTGGGCTGCGGCGGCGGCATTCTGGCCGACGCCATGGCCCGCAAGGGCGCTGAAGTGCTGGGCATTGATCTGGCCGAAAAATCCTTGCAGGCCGCCCGCCTGCATGCGCTGGAGGCCGAAACGCCGCGCGTGAGCTACCGCGCCGTAGCCGCCGAGGCGCTGGCCGCCCAGGAGCCTGCTTCGTTCGACGTGGTCACGTGCATGGAAATGCTGGAGCACGTGCCTGATCCGGCCGCCATCGTGGCCGCCTGCGCCGCGCTGGTCAAACCCGGCGGGCAGGTGTTTTTTTCCACGCTCAACCGCAACCCCAAATCGTGGCTGATGGCCATTGCGGGCGCGGAATACGCGCTGCGCCTGCTGCCGCAGGGCACGCATGACTACACCCGCTTCATCCGCCCCAGCGAGCTGGCGGCCTTTTGCCGCGCTGCCGGGCTGAGCGTGCAGCGCGTCTCGGGCCTGCACTACAACCCGCTCACGCGCCGCTGCTGGCTCGCGCCCGATGCCAGCGTGAACTACATGCTCTCGGCGCTGCGCCCTGCGTGAAAAGCGCTTTTTTGCCTTACCAGCCCCTCATCCCACAAAAAAACATGCAAACCGTCAAAACCGAACTGCTGGACGCCCTCCAAGCCGCGCTGGAGGCGCTGCTGCCCGGCGCAGGCGACAAAGCCGCGTTTGAATCGCCCCGGCAGGCCGCGCATGGCGATCTGGCCTGCACGGCCGCCATGCAGCTGGCCAAGCCGCTCAAAAGCAACCCGCGCGCCGTGGCCGAACAGCTCAAGGCCGCGCTGCTGGCCACGCCCGCCTTTGCGCGGTGGGTGGATGCGCTGGAAATCGCCGGCCCCGGCTTCATCAACATCCGCCTCAAGCCCGCCGCCAAGCAGCAAACCGTGCGCGAAGTGCTGGCGCTGAAAGAAAACTACGGCCGGCAAGCGCAAACCAGGGACCGCGTGCTGGTGGAATTCGTCAGCGCCAACCCCACCGGCCCGCTGCACGTGGGCCACGGGCGGCAGGCCGCGCTGGGCGACGCCATCTGCAACCTGCTGGCCTCGCAAGGCTGGCAAGTCACGCGCGAGTTCTATTACAACGACGCGGGCGTGCAAATCGACACCCTCACCACTTCCGTGCAGCTGCGCGCGCAGGGCATCAAGCCCGGCGATGCCAACTGGCCCGAAGCCGCCTACAACGGCGACTACATCCAGGACATTGCCAACGACTTTCTGGCCCGCAAAACCGTGCAGGCCGATGACCGCAGCTTCACCGCCAGCGGCGACGCCAGCGACCGCGAAGGCATCCGCCAGTTCGCCGTGGCCTACCTGCGCCGCGAGCAAGACCTGGACCTCAAAGCCTTTGACGTGCGCTTTGACAACTACTACCTCGAATCCAGCCTCTACAGCAGCGGCCGCGTGCAAGCCACGGTGCAAAAGCTCATCGCCAGCGGCCACACCTACGAAGAAGGCGGCGCCCTGTGGCTGCGCACCACCGACTTCGGCGACGACAAAGACCGCGTCATGCGCAAGCAAGACGGCACCTACACCTACTTCCTGCCCGATGTGGCCTACCACATCGCCAAATGGGAGCGGGGCTTTCACAAGGCCATCAACATCCAGGGCACCGACCACCACGGCACCATCGCCCGCGTGCGCGCGGGCCTGCAAGCGGCGGGCGTGGGCATACCCCAGGGCTACCCCGACTACGTGCTGCACACCATGGTTCGCGTCATGCGCGGCGGCCAGGAAGTCAAGATCAGCAAACGCGCGGGCAGCTACGTCACCTTGCGCGACCTGATCGAGTGGACCAGCAAAGACGCCGTGCGCTTTTTCCTGCTCTCGCGCAAGCCCGACACCGAATACACCTTCGATGTCGATCTGGCCATCCAGAAAAACAACGACAACCCCGTTTACTACGTGCAATACGCCCACGCGCGCATCTGCTCCGTGCTGGAACAATGGATTGTTGAAGAAATTGGATGGCCTGCTATCGCAAGAGAAAACGAAAACACCTTCAAAGGATTGCTGCTTGATATATTTTTTGCAATCAAAGAAGAGGGGGAAAGTATTCATGAAGATGTCAAGAGGGAATTCTCTATATTACTTGCCAATTCGTGCGGAGTTGAAGAAAACTTTGCAGATGCCTCTAAAAAAATTAGACAAATTTTGGATCAAATGCAAAATCAAAGAACTGAAGAAAAATCAAAAGATGTTTGTGATATTAGAAAATATATAGATGGTATAGAGGTGGAAAAGTGGCATATTGGAAAGCATGCAAAAAAACTATTGGATGCTTTGGTTTCTAGGCACCCTGATGTTAAAGTGCTTTTTTCACATGCGCAATCATTGAAGAGTTACCTTCGCGACTATGAGCGAAATGACAACTCTGTCCCAAAAATATTAAAACTATTTGATATTTATTTTTTTTGGGAAAAGGTGGATTTGGAAAAGCTGATCTCTCAAGCAGAGTTGGATCTGGTGGCCAAGATAGCAATGTACCCGGATGTATTAAAAGAAGCTGCGGACGAGTTTGCTCCTCATAATATTGCGTTTTATTTGAGAGATCTTGCTGCAAGTTACCATAGTTATTATGCAGCTGATCGTGTTCTTGTCGAAGATAAAAGCATAAAAATAGCAAGGCTTGCATTATTGAGGGCAACATTGCAAGTGTTAAAAAACGGCCTGCAACTGCTGGGCGTATCCGCCCCGGAGCGCATGTGATGCACGCCAAACCCGCCTTCTTCGCCCCCTCGCCTTCGCTCTCGCGCCAGCTTGGCGGCACGCTGCTGGGCCTGATTCTGGGCATCGTCATCGGCCTGGGCATCGCCCTGGGCGTGGCCCTTTACATGGCCAAAGTGCCCGTGCCCTTCATCCACAAAGCCTCCTCGCGCAGCACCGAACAAGACGCCGCCGAAGCCGAACGCAACCGCGACTGGGACCCCAACACGCCCCTGCACAGCCGCTCGGCAGGCGGCGCTGTCACGCCCATGCCAGCCGCGCGCTCCGGCAACAACGCGCCTTCGCGCCCCGTGCCCGCGCCAGCGGAAGTCAGCCGCCCGGCCACGCAGGCGGCGCCTGCGCCCACCCAGGCGCAGCAAACCACTTCGTCCGACCCGCTGGGCGACTTCATCGCCGCACGCACCGCGCGGCAAAGCCAGCAGCGAGCCGGGCAAGAGCAGACCGTGGCTTCCGCCTCGCCCATCATGGCGGGCGAGCCTTTCATCTACTTCGTGCAGGCAGGCGCCTTCCGCGACCAGGACGAGGCCGAAGCCCAGCGCGCGCGCCTCACGCTGGCAGGCATACAGGCGCGCGTGACCAGCCACGAGCAGGCGGGCCGCACGGTTTACCGCGTGCGCATCGGCCCCTTCCAGAAGAAAGACGAAGCCGACAGCGCCAAGGAGCGCGTGGTCAGCAGCGGCTTTGACGCCGCGCTGGTGCGCGTGCAGCGGTAAGCGCCTGCCTGTGCCGCTCCTGATACAGAAGCGAATTCAGGCCCCCGAAAAATACGTTTGTCGCTTATTTGACGGGGAGACCATGCTATTGATACAGAAGCAAAGATACCGGCGCATCTTCACTAGAAAAGCGGCCTGTCCCTACGGCCGTCCTGCATGCCGGGAACTTGCCGCCCGCTCCTGCTTCTCAGCCCCCCTTTCAACCCGCCCAAAAAAGGAAAAACAGACCATGAAACGCCGTGATTTCGCGCTCACTGCCGCAGCTGCCGCCACGCTGGCCGCGCTGCCCGCCGCCTTCGCGCAAGGCCAGCCCTTCACGCCCAAGGAAGGCGAGAACTACCTCGTCGTCAATCCCGCCGCTCCGGTGGATACGTCCGCTGGCAAAGTGGAAGTCGTCGAATTCTTCTCCTACGGCTGCCCCCACTGCCGCGACTTCGAGCCGATATTCGAAAAATGGGCCGCCGCCCAGCCGCAAGATGTGGTGGTGCGCCGCATGCATGTGGGCTTTTCCAACGCCTTTGAGCCGCTGCAGCGCATCTTCTTCGCGCTGGAAGCCATGGGCCTGAATGAAAAAGTCCACACCGAAGTCTTCAACGCCATCCTCAACGAGAAAAAGCGCCTGAACACGCTGGAAGAGGTGCAGCCCTGGATGACCGAGCGCGGCGTGGATGGCGCCAAATTCGCCGCCGCCTACAAATCCTTTGGCGTGGCCAGCAAGATCAGGCGCGCCATCGAGCTGCAAGACGCCTACCACGTGGAGGCCACCCCCAGTTTCGGCATCGCCGGGCGCTACTACATGGACCCCGGCATGACCAATGGCTTTGACGGCATGCTGAAAACAGCCGACGCGCTCATTGCCAAGCTGCGCAAATCCGGCGGCCAGTAAGAGCCTGCGAGCTGCCCGCCTGCGGCTTGCGGCAGCCGCTGCGGGATGATGAAAAAAAGGAGCGAATCAAGAGGGCCGAAATGGTCTTTTGCGCAGTATCCACTAGGACATCTTGCTCCCAATACAGGAGCAAAAACAAGGCTGTGCGCCCCGCTCCTTGAACAGGCTCGCGACGCCGCTTCAGCATTCGCCTCGGCGGTTTTTGGGCCTCTGCCGCAAGCGGGCGCGGCCAGGCAATCCTTGAGGGCGCGGCCCCTACAATTTGTGTCAGCCCTCAACCCGCTCCTTCATTCCTGCTTTCATGCCGCGCCTGTCTGTTTTTTCTTCTCCCTTTTCGCGCCTGGCCCCGCTGGCGTTTGCCGCCTTGCTGGCTTGCGCGGGCGCGCAGGCTGAAAAGGCCGATCGTGACCAGCCCATGAACATCGAGGCCGACGCCTTGCGGCATGAAGAAAAAAGCCAGATCAGCACCTTCACCGGCCATGTCGTGCTCACCAAGGGCAGCATCCTCATGCGCGGCGCGCGCCTGCAAGTGCAGCAGGCCGGCGATGGCCAGCAAAGCGGCACGCTCACGGCGGAAAAAGGAGAGCGCGCGTTCTTTCGCCAAAAGCGCGACGGCGCAGATGAATACATTGAAGGCGAAGCCGAAACCATTGAATACGACAGCCGCGCCGATACCGTGCGGCTTCAGGGCCGTGCGCGCATGCGCCGCCTCGAAGGCGCGAAGCTGGCCGATGAAGTGACGGGCGCGCGCATCACCTACAACAGCGTTTCGGGCGTTTACACCGTCGATGGCGCGCCGCAAGGCAAGGCTGGCAAGGGCGAGCGCATACGCGCCACGCTCGGCCCCCGGGGCGCTGGCGCCCAGCCCGCCCAGCCCGCCGCGCTGCGCGGCAGCTCCAGCCTGTCCAAAAAGCCGTGAGCGAGTCTGCTTCCAACCTCACGGCGCCCGCGCCCGCCAGCTCGCTGCAAGTGCGCAACCTGCGCAAGCACTACGGCGCGCGCCGCGTGGTGCAAGACGTGTCGCTCACCGTCAAAAGCGGCGAGGTGGTCGGCCTGCTCGGCCCCAACGGCGCGGGCAAGACCACGTCGTTTTACATGATCGTCGGCCTGCTGCGCGCCGACGCGGGCAGCATCACCATTGATGGCCGCGCCATCGAAAAAATGCCCATTCACCAGCGCTCGCGCCTGGGCCTGTCTTATTTGCCGCAAGAAGCGTCCATCTTCCGGCGGCTGACGGTGGCCGAAAACGTGCGCGCCGTGCTGGAGCTGCAACGCGGGCCAGACGGCCGCCCGCTGCCCGCGCCTGAAATCGAGCGCCGCCTGGACGAGCTGCTGAAGCAGCTTTCTGTTTCCGAACTGCGCGATACCCCCGCGCCGGCGCTTTCGGGCGGCGAGCGGCGGCGCGTGGAAATCGCGCGGGCGCTGGCCACGCAGCCGCGCTTCATCCTGCTGGACGAGCCTTTTGCGGGCATCGACCCGATTGCCGTCATTGAAATCCAGCGCATCGTCACCTTCCTGAAAGAGCAAGGCATCGGCGTGCTGATTACCGACCACAGCGTGCGCGAAACGCTGGGCATTTGCGACCACGCCGTCATCATCAGCGAAGGCCGCGTGCTGGCCGCCGGCACGCCCGCCGAAATCGTCGCCAACCCCGACGTGCGCCGCATCTACCTGGGCGAGCACTTCCACCTCTGAAGGCCGCAAGCCAAGTGAGCACCGGCCTGTCACTGCGCGTCTCGCAGAACCTTGCCCTCACGCCCCAGTTGCAACAAGCCATCCGCCTGCTGCAACTGTCCACCGTCGATCTGGAGCGTGAAGTGCAAACCATGCTCGACGAAAACCCCTTTCTGGAGCGTGCCGACGACGCCGCCCCGCGCGAAGAATTCGGCCTGGCGCGCGCCGATGCCCCCGTGAGCGAAGGCGACCGCAGCAGCGAGGCGGCCGCCAGCAGCGACGGCGGAAACGACGGCGAAGGCAGTGACAGCGAAACCGCCGCCCCCGACGACTGGGACGGCGACGGCAGCAGCGACCTGGCCCCTGACGACGGCGAATGGGGCGGCGAAGCCCCCGCCCGCCAGCCGGGCGACGACACGCTCGACCCCGCCGAACGCGCCAGCCTGCAAGAAAGCCTGACCGAACACCTGCACCGCCAGGCGCTGGCCCTGCGCCTGGCGCCCGAAGACATGGCTGCGCTGCGCTTTCTCATCGAATCCGTCGATGACGACGGCTACCTGCCAGACTCCCTGGCCCAGCTGGCCGCCACCCTCATGGACGACGACGACGGCGTGGAAGAAATGCAGGAACTCGTGCACCGCTTCACCCTGGCCCTGAAGCTGCTGCAATCGCTGGAACCCACGGGCGTGGGCGCGCGCAACCTGCCCGAATGCCTGGCCCTGCAACTGAAAGAACGCCTGGGCGCGTCAGACCCGAGCGATCCCGGGCGGGCGGCCATCGAAAACGCGCTGAAGCTCTGCACCCGCCACGGCGCGCTGGAGCTGCTGGCCCGCCGCGACACGCGCCGCCTGGCCGCGCAACTGGGCATCAGCGAAGACGAGCTGCGCGCCGCCCAGGCCGTCATCGCCCGGCTCGAACCCAAGCCGGGCCGGCGCTTTGCCAATGCAGAGCGCGAAATCATCGTGCCCGATGTCATCGTCACCGCCAGCGGCAGCGGCCCCACGCAGAAATTTCACGTACGCCTCAACCACGACCTCATCCCGCGCCTGCGCGTGCACGACGCCTACGCCAGCGCCCTGCGCGGCAGCAAAAACGCCGATCTGGGCCAGCGCCTGCAAGAAGCGCGCTGGTTCGTGCGCAACGTGCAGCAGCGCTTTGACACCATCTTGCGCGTGGCCGAACTCATCGTCGAGCGCCAGCGCGGCTTTTTCGTGTATGGCCCCATCGCCATGCGCCCCATGCTCCAGAAAGACATCGCTGAAGCGCTGGGCGTGAACGAATCCACCATCAGCCGCGTCACCACCGCCAAATACATGGCCACGCCGCAAGGCACCTTCGAGCTGAAGCACTTTTTCAGCTCGTCGCTGGGCACCGAAGCGGGCGGCAGCGCCTCTTCCATCGCCGTGCGCGCGCTCATCAAGCAATTCATCAAAAACGAAAACCCCGCCCAGCCCCTGCCCGATGGCCAGATTGCCGATTTGCTGAAAGAGCAAGGCATCGACTGCGCCCGCCGCACCGTCGCCAAATACCGCGAGGAAATGCACATTCCCGCCGCGCCCCAGCGCAGGCACAAGGGCTGAAAGCTTGCTGGAGCCTGCTGGCAAACAGGCCCCCAGGGCCTGCGCCATGAGCCAGACCGGGCGCAACGATGGCCAAAAGCCACGCTCTCCGGCTGGCGCCATCTGCCAAGCCGCCTTGAAAAGAAGGAGCAAATTCAAGGGGGCCGAAAAGCTGCCTGGCGCAATTTCTACTAGGACCCAATGCTATTGTTTGAGGAGCTGATCTGACTGCTTCAGCGGCTATTCCACCGTGACGCTTTTGGCGAGGTTGCGGGGCTTGTCCACGTCGGTGCCGCGCGCCACGGCGGTGTGGTAGGAGAGCAGTTGCAGCGGCACGGCGTGCAAGATGGGCGAGAGCAGGCCGTAGTGCTCGGGCATGCGGATGACGTGCAGGCCCTCGCCGCTTTCGATGCGCGTGCCGGCATCGGCCAGCACGTAGAGCACGCCGCCGCGCGCGCGCACTTCCTGGAGGTTGCTTTTGAGCTTTTCGAGCAGCGCGTCGTTGGGGGCGACGGTGACGACGGGCATGGCGCTGGTCACGAGCGCGAGCGGGCCGTGCTTGAGTTCGCCAGCGGCATAGGCTTCGGCGTGGATGTAGCTGATTTCCTTGAGCTTGAGCGCGCCTTCTTGCGCGATGGGGTAGTGCAGGCCACGGCCCAGGAAGAGGGCGTTTTCCTTGCTGGCGAACTGGCTGGCCCAGGAGATGATTTGCGGCTCCAGCGCGAGCACGGCTTGCAAGGCGGCGGGCAGGTGGCGCAAGGCCTTGAGGTGGGCGGCTTCGTCGGCGGCTGACAGGCGCGCGCGCGTTTTGGCCAGGGTGAGCGCAAGCAGAAACAGCCCCACAAGCTGGGTGGTGAAGGCTTTGGTGGAGGCCACGCCGATTTCAACGCCCGCGCGGGTGAGCAAGGCCAGGCGGCATTCGCGCGCCAGGGCGCTGGCGGCGACGTTGCAGATGGCGAGGGTGTGCGCCATGCCCAGGCTTTGGGCGTGGCGCAGGGCAGCCAGGGTGTCGGCGGTTTCGCCGCTTTGGCTGACGGTGACCACGAGCGTGCGCGCATCGGGCACGGACTGGCGGTAGCGGTATTCGCTGGCGATTTCCACGCTGCAGGGCAGGGCGGCAAGGGCTTCGATCCAGTCGCGCGCCACGCAGCCGGCGTAGTAGCTGGTGCCGCAGGCGAGGATGAGCACGCGCTCGATTTGTGCGAAGGCACCGGCGGCGCCGCTTTGGCTGCTGGCACCGGTTTTGTCGAACAGGGCAGGGGTGACGGCCTGCACGCCTTCGAGCGTGTCGGCAATGGCGCGGGGCTGCTCGAAGATTTCTTTTTGCATGTAATGGCGATACGGCCCCAGTTCGACCGCGCCGCCGCTGGCCGGCACGGTTTGCACGGGGCGGCTGGCGGCGTCCAGGCGGCGGCCCCGGGCGTCGGCAATCCAGTATTTGCCGGGCTGCACGTCGGCGATGTCGCCTTCTTCCAGGTAGATGATTTGGTCGCTCACGCCCGCCAGCGCCAGGGCGTCGCTGGCCAGCCAGGTTTCGCCGTGGGCTGTGAGGCCCAGCACCAGCGGCGAGCCAGCGCGTGCGCCAATCAGGCGATGGGGTTCATCGCGGTGCAGCACGGCGATGGAGTAGCTGCCGCGCAGGTGGGCGCAGGCGGCCTGCACGGCTTCAAACAGATCGCCCTCGTAGAGGCTGTCGATGAGGTGGACGATGACTTCGGTGTCGGTCTGGCTGGCGAAGCGGTAGCCCCGGGCCTGAAGGCGCGCGCGCAGCTCTTCATGGTTTTCGATGATGCCGTTGTGCACCAGCGTGACGCGGCCCTGGGCGTCATCGCCTGTTTGCGCGAGCGGCCCCATGCTGAAGTGCGGATGGGCGTTGTCAATGGCGGGTGCGCCGTGTGTGGCCCAGCGCGTGTGCGCGATGCCGGTGCAGCCGTGCAGGTTTTCGGCCTGCGCCTGGCGGGCCAGATCGGCCACGCGCGCAATGCCGCGCACCCGCGCCAGCCCGCGCCCGGTATGCACGGCCACGCCGCAGGAGTCGTACCCCCGGTATTCCAGCCGCTGCAAGCCCTGTATCAGCAAGCCCACGATGTTGCGCGAAGAAACCGCGCCTACGATGCCGCACATGTTTTTCTATCCTCTTGAACGGGTGATGCGAAGGGGCGATGCTAGGCTCTATGAGATGAAATGTGCTGTTGAAAAATCATGTTTTAAGAATTCAAATTTCATTTTGGAGTAAACACGAAATCTGATTTCGTGAAAATATCTTTTATGGAAGAAACGGAACTGGATGCGGTGGACTGGGCTTTGCTGGATGCCTTGCAGCAGGATGCGGCTTTGAGCAATCAGGCGCTGGCCGCGCGCGTGCATGTGTCGCCGCCCACGGCTTTGCGCCGCGTGCGGCGTTTGCATGAGCTGGGGCTGATTGAGCGGCAGGTGGCCGTTCTCAATGAAGACGCTGTGGCGCGGCGGCTGGGGCATGGGCTGAGCGTGATTGCCGAGGTGTCGCTGGACCGGCAGGGCAGCGAGTGGCTGGATGCCTTTGAGCGCCGCGCCGTGCAGGAAGCGGCCGTGCAGCAGTGCTGGCGCGTTTCGCCGGGGCCGGATTTCGTGCTGGTGCTGCGCGTGCGCGACATGTCCGGCTGGCATGCGCTGGCCCAGCGTTTGTTCACGCAGGATGCCAATGTGCGCAACGTGAAGACGTTTTTCGCCGTGCATCGCGGCAAGTTTGAAACGCGCCTGCCCCTTGACAAAGAGAAGGAGGCGGGCCGCTAAACAGGTCTGATTGCATTACAATCTGCCGCTTTTGCTTTTCTTGGAAGGACGCTTGACGGGCGTTCTTTCGTTTTTTCACGCTAGGGAAATATCCAATGCCAACCATCAATCAACTGGTGCGTCAGGGGCGGACGGTCGAGAAGATCAAGTCCAAAAGCCCCGCGATGCAAGACTGTCCGCAGCGCCGGGGCGTCTGCACCCGCGTTTACACCACAACGCCCAAGAAGCCGAATTCCGCCCTGCGCAAAGTCGCCAAAGTGCGCCTGACCAATGGTTTCGAGGTCATCTCCTACATCGGCGGCGAAGGCCATAACCTGCAAGAGCACTCGGTGGTGCTCGTGCGCGGCGGCCGCGTGAAGGACTTGCCGGGTGTGCGCTACCACATCGTGCGCGGCTCGCTCGACTTGCAAGGCGTGAAAGACCGCAAGCAGGCTCGTTCCAAGTACGGCGCCAAGCGTCCGAAGAAAGCCTGAGCGTCTTTTTCGCAGTGAGTGAATCAAAAAAGGTGTCTGAATCGGAAGGCTGACGGCCCGGATTCAGGCGTAGTGATCGAAGACAAAGATCGAGTAAGTGCAGGCCCCGGATGGACCTGCGAGGCAGCCAGGCCAAACATGACGCGCCCCGGCTGTCGGCTGAAGCAAATGAGGTGAAAACATGCCACGTCGTCGCGAAGTTCCCAAGCGTGAAATCCTGCCGGATCCCAAGTACGGCAATGTCGAGCTGTCCAAGTTCATGAACGTCATCATGGAAGGCGGCAAAAAAGCAGTGGCCGAGCGCATCATTTATGGTGCGCTGGAACACATGGAAAAGAAAAGCGGCAAAGACCCGCTGGAGCTTTTTTCCACGGCCATCAACAACGTCAAGCCCGTGGTGGAAGTCAAGTCCCGCCGTGTGGGTGGCGCCAACTATCAGGTGCCCGTGGAAGTGCGCCCGGTGCGCCGTCTGGCGCTGTCGATGCGCTGGATCAAGGAAGCAGCCCGCAAGCGCGGCGAGAAATCCATGGCTTTGCGCCTTGCCAATGAACTGCTGGAAGCCAATGAAGGCCGTGGCGGCGCCATGAAAAAGCGCGATGAAGTGCACCGCATGGCCGAGGCCAACAAGGCATTCAGCCACTTCCGCTTTTGAGCATCAAGTCGTTCCCGTTTTAGTTGTTTGAAATGCGGCCCGCCACTGTGCGGGCCTGCATGTTTCAAGAAAGAGATTCATCATGGCTCGCAATACCCCCATCGAGCGCTATCGCAACATTGGCATTTCTGCGCACATTGACGCTGGCAAGACAACGACCACCGAACGCATCTTGTTTTACACAGGTGTGAATCACAAGCTGGGCGAGGTGCATGACGGCGCTGCCACCATGGACTGGATGGAGCAGGAGCAAGAGCGCGGCATCACGATTACTTCGGCGGCCACGACCTGCTTCTGGAAGGGCATGGACATGTCCTATCCGGCTCACCGCTTCAACATCATTGACACCCCGGGCCACGTGGACTTCACGATTGAGGTTGAACGTTCCATGCGCGTGCTGGACGGCGCCTGCATGGTGTATTGCGCTGTGGGCGGTGTGCAGCCGCAGTCTGAAACGGTTTGGCGTCAAGCCAACAAATACAAAGTGCCGCGTCTGGCTTTTGTGAACAAGATGGACCGCACGGGCGCCAATTTCTTCAAGGTGGTCGAGCAAATTCAAACGCGCCTGAAAGGCAATCCGGTGCCCATCGTCATCCCCATTGGGGCGGAAGAGAACTTCCAGGGCGTGGTGGATTTGCTCAAGATGAAAGCCATCATCTGGGATGAAGCCAGCCAGGGCATGAAGTTCGAATACAAGGACGTTCCGGCAGAACTTCTGGATACCGCCAAGGAGTGGCGCGAAAAGATGGTGGAGGCTGCGGCTGAAGCCAACGAGGAGCTGATGAACAAGTACCTGGAAGAGGGCGACTTGTCAGAAGATGAGATCAAGCAAGGCTTGCGTCAGCGCACGATTGCCACGGAAGTTCAGCCCATGCTTTGCGGCACGGCCTTCAAGAACAAAGGCGTGCAGCGCATGCTGGATGCGGTGATCGATTTTCTACCTTCGCCAGTGGATATTCCGCCGGTGGCTGGCACCGATGAGGATGAGCAGCCTGTAACCCGCAAGGCGGATGATGGCGAGAAGTTCTCTGCGCTGGCTTTCAAATTGATGACGGATCCTTTTGTGGGGCAGCTGACCTTCGTGCGCGTGTATTCAGGCGTTCTGAAGAAAGGCGACACGGTGCTCAATACCGTCAAAGGCAAGAAAGAACGTATCGGCCGTATCGTGCAGATGCACGCCAACAACCGCGAAGAAATCGAGGAAATCATTGCAGGCGATATTGCTGCCTGCGTGGGCTTGAAGGAAGTGACGACAGGCGAAACGTTGTCTGATCCATCGGCGCCTGTCATCCTGGAGCGCATGGTGTTCCCCGAGCCTGTGATTGCCCAGGCGGTGGAGCCCAAGTCCAAGGCTGACCAGGAGAAGATGGGCATCGCCTTGTCGCGCCTGGCTGCTGAAGATCCGTCGTTCCGTGTGCGCACGGATGAAGAGTCTGGTCAGACCATCATCGCCGGCATGGGCGAGCTGCACCTTGAAATCATCGTGGATCGCATGAAGCGCGAGTTCAATGTGGAAGCCAATGTGGGCAAGCCCCAGGTGGCTTACCGCGAGACTGTGCGCAAAGCAGTTTCCGATGTGGAAGGCAAGTTTGTGCGCCAATCAGGCGGCAAGGGCCAGTATGGTCACGTTGTGTTCCGCCTGGAGCCCAACGAGCCGGGCAAGGGCTTCGAGTTCATCGACGAAATCAAGGGCGGCGTCGTGCCGCGCGAATACATCCCTGCAGTGCAAAAGGGTGTGGAAGAAGCATTGACCAGCGGCGTGCTGGCGGGCTACCCCGTTGTTGACGTGAAGGTGGCGCTCACCTTCGGCTCATACCACGACGTGGACTCGTCTGAACAGGCGTTCAAGATGGCTGCCATCTTTGGTTTCAAGGAAGCGGCACGCAAAGCCAATCCTGTCATTCTGGAACCCATGATGGCGGTGGAAGTGGAAACGCCTGAAGAGTACGCTGGCACGGTTATGGGCGATCTTTCAAGCCGCCGTGGCATGGTTCAGGGTATGGACGATATGGTGGGCGGTGGCAAAGCCATCAAGGCGGAAGTTCCGCTCTCCGAAATGTTTGGCTATGCAACTTCGTTGCGCTCCATGACGCAAGGTCGCGCCAACTACACGATGGAATTCAAGCATTATGCAGAGGCGCCCAAGAATGTAGCCGACGCCATCATTGCGGCGCGCGCCAAATAAGCGTTTCTGGAAAGAACTGCCAGTGTTCGCGACAAGCGGGCTTGGCAGTGCTTTCATTTTGGCGAGCGAGGTGCTCGCCAGGTCTGCGATGTGGAGTCCGCATTGCGCCCGTGCGATGCGATCAATGGCATCCAGATGCAGACTTGAAACCAGTACGCGGGCATTGTTCATTCAATTCAGTAAAGGAAAGCCATCATGGCGAAAGAGAAATTCGAGCGGACGAAGCCGCACGTAAACGTAGGCACGATTGGTCACGTTGACCACGGCAAGACCACGCTGACGGCGGCGAT
>NZ_JARVII010000026.1:0-34728 GCF_029813755.1 Ottowia cancrivicina
CTGGCCAGCCAGAGCCGCGCGCCCATGACGGCTGCGGTCTGCGCGGCGGCGCGTTCAGATGCGCCGCGCCAGCTCGGCGGCCTTGCCGGTGTAGCGGGCGGGGGTGAGGGCGAGCAGGCGCGCTTTTTCGGCGGCGGGAATGGCCAGTTCGTTGATGAGTGCGTGCAGCGCTTCGCGCGTGACGTGCTGGCCGCGCGTGGCGGCCTTGAGCTTTTCATACGCGCCGGGCACGCCAAAGCGGCGCATCACGGTCTGGATGGGTTCGGCCAGCACTTCCCAGGCGGCGTCCAGATCGGCCTCCAGCGCGGGGGCGTTCAGCTCCAGCTTGTTCAGGCCCGCAAGCAGCGACTGGCAGGCCAGCACGGCGTAGCCCAGCGCCACGCCCATGTTGCGCAGCACGGTGGAATCGGTCAGATCGCGCTGCCAGCGGCTGATGGGCAGCTTTTCGGCCAGGTGGCGCAGCAGCGCGTTGGCCAGGCCCAGGTTGCCTTCGGCGTTTTCAAAGTCGATGGGATTGACTTTGTGCGGCATGGTGCTGGAGCCAATTTCGCCCGCCTTGAGCTTTTGCTTGAAGTAGCCCAGGCTGATGTAGCCCCAGATGTCGCGGCAGGCGTCGATCAGGATGGTGTTGGCGCGCGCCACGGCGTCGAACAGCTCGGCCATGTAGTCGTGCGGCTCGATCTGGATGCTGTAGGGCTGAAACGCCAGGCCCAGGCCTTGCGGGGCGGGCTGCTCGATCACGCGGCGGCTGAAGGCTTCCCAGTCGAAATCAGGCCAGGCGGCCAGGTGCGCGTTGTAGTTGCCCACGGCCCCATTCATCTTGGCCAGCAGCCGCACGCCGGCCACGCGTTCGCGCGCAGAGGCCAAGCGGGCGGCGATGTTCGCCAGCTCCTTGCCCACGGTGGTGGGGCTGGCCGTTTGCCCGTGCGTGCGGCTGAGCATGGGCTGCGCCGCGTGCTCATGCGCCAGATCGCGCAGGCGCGCCAGCACGGCATCCAGCCCTTGCAGCCAGATGTCGCGCCCGGCCTGCAATTGCAGCGCGTGGCTGGTGTTGTTGATGTCTTCGCTGGTGCAGGCAAAGTGAACGAATTCGGCCGCCGCCAGCAGCGCGGGGCGGCCCGCGAAGCGGCTTTTGATCCAGTATTCGACGGCTTTGACGTCGTGGTTGGTTTCTTTTTCCTTGTCTTTGATGGCTTGCGCGTCGGCTTCGCTGAAGTTGCGCACGAGCGCCAGCAAAAAGGCGCGGTCGTCAGCGGGCAGCGGCGTGAATTCGGCAAAGCCCGCGTCCGAGAGGGCGATGAACCACGTCAGCTCCACTTGCACGCGGCGCTGCATGTAGCCAAATTCGCTCATCACGGGCCGCAGCGCGGCCAGTTTGGCGGCGTAGCGGCCATCCAGCGGAGAAAGGGCGGTGAGGGAAGAAAGGGCGTTTTGCATGGGGCGCGGATTGTAGGAGCCGCCCTCTGAAAACAAGGCCAGGCAAAAACCGCCCCGGAAACCGCCCAGACCGGGACGGTGCAAAAAAAGGAGAAAAGAGAAAAGGCTGCCAGGCGACCCGGAGCGAAAGGAGGAGGGAGGAGGAAATGCCACTCCGGGTTTGCAGCGCCCCTCGGAGGAAACGCCGTGCGGGCCTGGCAGCTTGAAAAGCGAAGCAAAAGCGTGAAGCAAAAATGCGAAGCAAAAGTGCAATGGGCCTGGCTCAGGGCTTGTCCACGCCATCCAGACTCGCGAGTATCGGCCCAAAAAGCGGCGCGGGCGTGAGAAAGAGTAAACGGCTCAATGCTTTATGCAGAAGGCAATTTGCAGCCTGGCGTTTATATGAGCGCCATTCATATTCACGCAAAAATGCCATCCGGCCCGGCTGCTTTTGCCGGTTTATTCGGCATGAAGGCATTTATGCAAACGCCTGCCGCAAGCGCTTCAATGCCTCGAAAAGCCGCTCTTTTTGGCAGCAGGCGCCCAAGGGAAAATCTCGTATCATGCCCGGCCTTGATTTTTTGGGGCCGGCTGGC
The DNA here is from genome assembly GCF_029813755.1 of Ottowia cancrivicina. Taxonomy (NCBI): domain Bacteria; kingdom Pseudomonadati; phylum Pseudomonadota; class Betaproteobacteria; order Burkholderiales; family Comamonadaceae; genus Ottowia; species Ottowia cancrivicina. The sequence goes on from NZ_JARVII010000026.1 coordinate 2,013, forward strand.
CGCTGCTTTCGCCCGCAGGCTTTCTGGCTCTTTGCCAGGCGGCATTTCTCATGCCTTGCGCGGAATGCCTTTTTCGCCCTTTCCCTGTCTCTCGCCTTCACCTGCCCATGCCAGAAACCTCTGAAACGCCCCAGGCCGCCAGCGGCGCGCTGGTGGAGCTGCGCGATGTGGTGTTCGGTTATGGCCAGCGCGTGGTGCTGGATGGCGTGTCGCTGACCGTGCCGCGCGGCAAGGTGACGGCGCTCATGGGCGCTTCCGGCGGCGGCAAGACGACGGTGCTGCGCCTGATTGGCGGGCAGCAGCGCGCGCAGTCGGGCCAGGTGCTGTTTGACGGGCGCGATGTGGGCGGCATGGGCCAGGCGCGGCTTTACGCCACGCGGCGGCGCATGGGCATGCTGTTTCAGTTCGGGGCGCTGTTCACGGATTTGTCGGTGTTTGAAAACGTGGCCTTCCCCTTGCGCGAGCACACTGATTTGCCGCCCGCGCTGATTCGCGACATCGTGCTGATGAAGCTGGATGCCGTGGGCCTGCGCGGCGCGCGCGATTTGATGCCTGCCGAAATTTCCGGCGGCATGGCGCGGCGCGTGGCGCTGGCGCGCGCCATTGCGCTGGACCCGGAGCTGGTGATGTATGACGAGCCGTTTGCCGGACTGGACCCGATTTCGCTGGGCACGGCAGCGCGCCTGATTCGCCAGCTCAATGACGCGCTGGGCATCACCAGCCTCGTCGTCTCGCACGATGTGGACGAAACCTTCCGCATTGCCGACCGCGTGCTCATCCTGGCCAATGGCCGCGTGGCTGCCGAAGGCACGCCCGATGAAGTGCGCGGCAGCGCCGATCCGCTGGTGCGCCAGTTCATCCGCGCCGAGCCTGATGGCCCTGTGCATTTTCACTACCCCGGCCCCAGCGCCGAGCAAGACTACGGAGCGCTGGCATGAAGGGGCTGCATCCCGCCCGCGTGGGCTACGCCGCGCGCCGCCTGCTGGCCGATCTGGGCCGTGCGGCGCGCCTGTTTTGGCGGCTGCTGGCGCTGGCCGGGCCGGCGCTGCGGCGCTTCGCGCTGGTGCGCGACCAGATTCACTTTCTGGGCAACCACTCGCTGGCCATCATCGCCGTCTCGGGTCTGTTCGTGGGCTTTGTGCTGGCGCTTCAGGGCTACAACATCCTCCAGCGCTACGGCTCGGCAGAGGCCGTGGGGCTGATGGTGGCGCTGTCGCTTGTGCGCGAACTGGGGCCGGTGGTGACGGCGCTGCTGTTCGCCGGGCGCGCGGGCACCTCGCTCACGGCGGAAATCGGGTTGATGAAGGCGGGCGAGCAGCTTTCGGCGATGGAGATGATGGCCATTGACCCCGTGCGCCGCATCCTCGCGCCGCGCTTTTGGGCGGGCGTCATCGTCATGCCGCTGCTGGCGGCCGTGTTCAATGCCGTCGGCATTCTGGGCGGCTGGGTGGTGAGCGTGCCCATGATTGGCGTGGACCCCGGCATGTTCTGGAGCCAGATGCAAGGCGGCGTGAGCGTGTGGGCGGACTTGGGCAACGGCATCGTCAAAAGCGTGGTATTCGGCGTGACCGTCACCTTCGTGGCCCTGCTGCAAGGCTACGCCGCCCGCCCCACGGCCGAAGGCGTGGCCCGCGCCACCACGCGCACCGTCGTCATGGCCTCGCTGCTGGTGCTGGGGCTGGACTTCGTGCTCACCGCATTCATGTTCAGTCTTTGAGAAAAAAGGAAAAACGCCTCATGGAGCGCTCCAAAAACGATGTCTGGGTGGGCCTGTTCGTGCTCATCGGCGCGGCCGCCCTCGTCTTTCTGGCCCTGCAATCGGCCAATTTGCTGAGCCTGAACTGGCAGCCCACCTACCGCGTCACCGCGCTGTTTGACAACATCGGCGGCCTCAAACCCAAGGCCGCCGTGCGCAGCGCGGGCGTGCTCGTGGGCCGCGTGGCCGACATCCGCTTTGACGACCAGCGCTTTCAGGCGCAAGTCACGCTGGAGATGGACACGCGCTACCACTTTCCCAAAGACAGCTCGCTGAAAGTGCTCACCAGCGGCCTGCTGGGCGAGCAATACATCGGCGTGGAAGCGGGCGCTTCGGAAGAAAACCTGGCAGCGGGCGACGTGGTCAAGTCCACCCAAAGCGCCGTCGTGCTTGAAAACGTCATCAGCCAGTTCCTCTACAACAGCGCCGCCGACGGCGGCGACAAAAAGTAAAACGCCCATGAAGACCCACGCCCGCACCCTGTGCAAGCTGGCCGCAGCCAGCGTGGCCCTGGCCTTGTCGGCCTGCGCCAGCGCCCCCGGCGGCAACCCGCACGATCCCTGGGAAAACTACAACCGCTCCATGACGCGCTTTAACACCGCTGTGGACGATGCCGTCATGCGCCCCGTGGCCACGGCCTACCAGAAGGCCATGCCGCAGCCCGTGCGCACCGGGGTTGGCAACTTCTTCGACAACCTCTCCGACGTCTGGTCCTTCGTCAATAACGTGCTGCAAGCCAAGCCGGAGCGGGCGCTGCACTCCTTCTGGCGCGTCATCGTCAATACCACCATCGGCTTGGGCGGCGTGCTCGACCCCGCCAGCGAAATGCGCATCCGCCGCTACCGCGAAGACTTCGGACAGACCCTGGCCTGGTGGGGCGTGCCGCCCGGCCCCTACTTCGTGGTGCCGCTGCTTGGCCCCTCCACCCTGCGCGACGCGCTCAGCATGCCCGCCGACTACTACGGCAACCCGCGCGCCCACGTCCACAGCATCCGCTTGCGCAACAGCCTGGCTGCGCTGAGCTTCGTGGATGCGCGCTCGCGCCTGCTCGGCGTGGAAGACGTACTCAGCGGCGCATCCATTGACGACTACGCCTTCACCCGCGACGCCTGGCTGCAAAAGCGCCGCAACGACGTGTACGACGGCAACCCGCCCGCCGAACCGGGCCAGGATGACGGCTACCCCGACTACGACAACCCTGACGCTGCCCCCGCAGCCCAGCCCGATGCCGCCCCAGCCAGCCAGGCGGATGGCGGCGCGCCGTAAACCGGCTGCTGGATGGAGCCGCCCCAAACCACCCTGTCCGCGCCTGCAAGAGGCCAGCGAAAAGACGGCAGAAAGCGGCAGATTTCGCTCCTTAATCCGTAGCATTAGGTCCTAGAAGAGCTTGCGCAACCACTGTTTTTTGCCTGCCTGAATTTGCTCCTTTTTTGATAGGCCCCCGCACCTTCGTATCCCTTGCCAGAGAACCTGCTTGCAGCCTGCTCGCAGGCGCAAAAGTGCGGAGAGCCGGGCGGTCTTGGGCCATGCCGCCCGTCCCGATTCGCCGCCCCTTGCGGCCGACGGCAAACAAGCGTTGCGCCCGCGTCCGTCTGCGATCCGGATGGCTGTTCTGAAGCCATGACGCCCGCGCGGCTCCTGGCGGCTGCCGGCCACTTCTTTTGCAGACACTTTGTAACCGGCTGCGCCAGCGCGCGCCGCCAATCTGCATTCCAATACGCCCCCTGCCCGCCGCCCTTCTGGCGGCGCACCATGAAACGAAGGGAACCCTCATGCAAAACACCCCGCTCTCCGCCCTGCCGCGCCGCGCCCTGCTGCTGGGCGCGCCAGCCCTGGCCGCCGCGCTGGCGCTGGGCCTGCCCGCCACCGCCCGCGCCGCTGGCGAAACGCCGGATGCCTGGATTGGCCGCCTCTCGCAGGAAGTGCTGCAAACCATCAAGGCCGACAAGGCCATGCAGGCAGGCGACATAGACCGTCTCATGCAGCTGGTGGACGAAAAAATCATGCCCAACATCAATTTCCGCCGCATGACGGCTTCTGCCGTCGGCCCCGGCTGGCGGCAGGCCAGCGAGGCGCAGCGCAAGCGGCTGGAGCAGGAATTCAAGATGCTGCTGGTGCGCACCTATGCGGGCGCGCTCAAGAAGGTGAAGGACCAGACCTTCGACATCCGCCCCATGCCCTCCAAGGCTGCGGGAGACGACGAAATCACCGTGCGCACCCTGATCCAAAGCAGCGGCGGCAGCGAGCCAGTGCAGCTGGACTACCGCCTTGAAAAGGCCCCCGGCAGCAGCTCCGGCTGGAAGATTTACGACCTCAACATCATGGGCGTATGGCTCATCGCCAACTACCGGCCCCAGTTCTCGCAGCAGGTCAATCAAAGCGGCATCGACGGCCTGATCGCCTCGCTCGTCGAGCGCAACAAGAGCAACGCCGCCAAGTGAGCGCTGACATGCTGGTGCTGCCCGCCGAACTCACCCACAAGCAGGCCGCCGCCTGCCTTGTGATGCTGCGCCAGGCCACCCACACCGCTGGCGAGCAGACCGTGGTGGCCGACGCTTCAGCCCTCACGCAGTTTGACTCTTCAGCCCTGGCCGTGCTGCTCGAATGCCGCCGCAGCTGCCTGCTGGAAGGCAAGCGCTTCGCCGTCCACGGCATGCCCGCCCGCCTGGCCGAGCTGGCCCGCCTGTACGGCGTGGCCGCCCTGTTGCCGCCCGCCGCCGCCTGAGAACCTGTTCAAAATCTGTCTTCGCGAGAGGTTTTGAACAGGCTCAGAGCCGCGCATTGCTCTTGTTTTGATAGTGGCCAGCGCCCGTATTCAAAGGGCTGGAGCCGGATTGGGCGGCATGGCAGGGGGGCGGGCCGCCGCCTCTGCGCTGGTTTTTGCGTCTGCTTTGGGCGCGGCGGCGGGCGCGTATTCGATGAACTGGCGCACGTGGCTGGCCAGTCGCCTCTGGCCGGGCAGGGCCAGGTGGATGCCGTCGGCGTGGCGCACGCGGGTGAGCTTGCCTTCCAGGCGGATGCTGTCGGCGTAGCTTGGCGTGCCGTCGCCCAGCAGCTCTTCGGTGGGCAGCCAGAGCGCGGCGGCGTCCAGGTTTTGCGCCAGCACGGCGTTCAGACGGCGGATGCGCTGTCCGTAGTCATTGGCGCGCATCAGCGGCAGGCCAATCCAGATGACGGACGCGCCCGCCTGGCGCGCGACGCGGGTGATGCGCAAGGCGCGCGCGGCGTAGGCTTCATCCCACTCGGGCGTGCCAAAGCGTTTGCGGCTGCGGCTTTCAAAAAAATCCCAAGGGTCGTTCGCGCCCAGAAACACGACGACCAGGCGCGTGTCCGGGTGCTGGCGCAGGGCCGCTTCCACCGCCTGCGGCCAGTTGAAGTAGGCGGCGTTGGTCAGGCCCGTGCTGTGGCGGCTCAGGTTGATGGAGCGGATGCCGCCTTCGCGCAGCAGCGTCCGCTGGAGCAAAGGGGCGATGCTTTGCATCATGGAGTCGCCCACGAACAGCACTTTGTCTGCCGCAGCCAGGCGTATGACGGGCGGCGCGGCGTTTTCTTGCGGCGCATCAGGTGTCTGAGGCGCTTCAGGCGCGGGCGGCACGGGCGGCAATTCAGGGATGCCGGGCGCTTCGGGCGCGCTGGCGGCGGCCAGACCCGCCGCCACGGCTTGTTCCATAGAAGCGGGGCCGTCATGCCAGGCTTGCAGGCGGGCGCGCAGGGCCGCTGCGCTGCGCCACTGCGGCCAGGCGTTCAGGCGCTCCAGCGGGCTGCGCTGATGCCAGGTTTGCAGCCACCAGGCGTTGAATGAGTCTTGCCCGAACCACAGCGTGAGCGCGCCAGTGAGCGCCAGCGCCGCAAACAGCCCTGCCGCGCCCACGCGCCGGCCCGCGTGCGCGTTCATCGCCCCTTCAGAACCCCGCATAAATGAACCCCGGCACACCCGGCGGCGCCACGATGATGAGCAAGCCCATGAGCGCACTGGCAGGCAGCGCCCACGCCAGCACGGGCAGGCGCTGCATCAGCGCCACGCAGGCGGCAAAGGCGGCGGCCAGCGGGCGGCACAGCAGCCAGGCGGCGGCCAGCAGCGCCAGCCAGGCCAGCGCGCGCGGCGGCGGCAGCGTGGCCCAGGGCGTATCGGGCGCGGCCAGCGCCTGCCACACGGCGGCCAGGCTTTCCGCATCGGTCACGCGAAACACCACGAAGGCCAGGCACACGAAATGCGCCGTGGCCAGCCGCCCCGCAAAGCGCCCCGCCGCCGTGCCCGCCAGCGCGTTGCGCCGCCCGGTGAGCGCATCGCCCGCATTCAGCAGCGCCAGGCCCGCGCCGTGCGCCAGCCCCCAGAGCAAAAAATTCCAGCCTTGCCCGTGCCACGCACCCGACAGCCCCAGCGCCAGCAGCAAATTCAGCTGCGTGCGCGCAAAACCGTGGCGGCTGCCGCCCAGCGGGATATAGATGTAATCGCGTATCCAGGTGGAAAGGCTGATATGCCAGCGGTTCCAGAATTCGCGCAAATTGTGCGCCGCCAGCGGCTGCATGAAATTGAGCGGAATATGAAAACCCAGTAGCATGGCCAGGCCAATCACCAAATCGGAATAACCCGAAAAATCAAAAAAAAGCTGCGCCGTATAGCCGTAAATAGCCGTCAATACCGTCAGCGGCGCGTGCTGCATGGGATTGTCAAAAACCGGATCCACCAATTGTTCGGCCAGCGCGCCGGCCAGAAACCATTTTTTGGTAATGCCCAGCAAAATCAGGCACACCGCCAGCGCCGGGTTCAGCAGGCGGCGCGGCCGCCGCGTCTGAATCTGAATGGCCGCGCCCGCGTGCAGCCCCTCCACGCTTTTTTGCAGCCCCGCGCGGAAAATGGGGCCGCTGGTCACCGTGGGGAAAAAGCCCAGGTGCAAAACCAGTTCATGCCATTTCAGCGCCAGACTGGCCGGGCGCTGGCGCAGCCAGTCCAGATACGCAATGGCCTGAAATGAATACCACGAAAGCCCCAGCGGAAAAATCAGCGCCGCCACCGGCTCTTGCAAAGGCGCGGGAAAATGGGCCGCGAAAAAATCGTGGTATTTGAAAAAACCCAGATTGGCCGCAATCAGGGCCGCGCCCGCGCCCAGCCAGCGCTTTTTTGCCTTTTCATGGCGGGATTGGGCAATGCCGCGCGCCACGCCGAAAACGCCCGTGGCAAAAACCAGTAGCGCCGCCGCGAAATACGGATTGGCCAGCCACAGCATGAACAGGCTGGCCGCCAGCAGCAGCGCGTTTTGCGCCCCCGGCCACGGGCGCAGCGCCCAGTAGGCCGGAAACAGCAGCATGAAAAACGCCGCGAACTCGATGGACAGCAGGCTCATGCCGCGCAGACGCCTGACGCCAGCGGCCAGCCGCTGGCGGGTCCGGCTGGGAGGCTTATTTCGCTACGGTATCCATAGCATGATGTCCTAGTGGAAAGTGCGCAAAATCCACTTTCATCCCCCTTGAATTCGCTCCTGTTTCTGATGCTTCCGGACGCGGACTGGCAGGGGCCGGGCGCATGGGCGGGGCGGCGCGGCACGGGGCGGTTCATTGGCCTTGTGGCGCGCTGGCGCGGCCTGCGGCTTGTGCCAAGCGCATGCGCTGGCCCTGAATTTCAAGACCATGCACGGTTTTGAACGAATCAGGCCAATCCTTGAAGCCGTAATCCAGATAAGACCAGCGCGATCCAATGAATTGGCCCGCCGCTTCCATATCCATCCAGCCTTGCGCGTCCTGGAGTTTCGGAGCGGCTGTGTTGAGCAGCTTGATCAATTCGCCATATGGAATTTTGCGGCAATACATCTGATATAAGCCGTCATGGCGAAATTGCAGGCCGCCCAAGGCTTTCAGCATGCCCGAGAGCTTGGCGTAGCCATAATTGCGGGGGTCAAAATCAGGCTGAGTCTGGACCAGGTATTGGCCAATTTGCCCCACGTGCGCCCAGCCTGTGGCTTCATCCGTATTTTGTTTGATGGCCGTGTAAAGCAGCGTGCGCAATGCGCCCTCTATGGGTTTTCGCATATTCGCAGCTGGTGGCGGATTATTTGCCGCAGCGGATGACGAAAGAGATGAATCAGGCTTTTCCGCCTTGCCGGATTCGGGTTTTGCCATGCCGTTTTCCGCTTCGTTTTGAAGGTTTTCAAGGTAAATGAAACGGTCGCAGGCGTTGCGAAAAGCTTCGGGCGTTTTTTTATTGCCGAATCCATATGCGACGAGTCCATTGGCGCGTATTCTGGCGGCCAGGGGCGTGAAATCGCTGTCGCTGGAAACCAGGCAGAAACCATCAAAAGCGCCGCTGTAGAGCAAGTCCATCGCGTCGATGATCAGTTTCATGTCCGTCGCGTCCTTGCCTTTGGTATAGGCGAACTGCTGCATGGGCATGACGGCGTGCCTTAGCAGGATTTCCTTGCTCCAGCCTTGCGGCGTCGGCCGGCTCCAGTCGCCGTAGATGCGCTTGACGCTGGCGATGCCGTATTTGGCGATTTCCGCGAACAGCCCGGCTGCGGCGGCGGCCGATGCGTTGTCGGCGTCGATCAGGACGGCCAGCTTGTGGGGCGCGGCGGGCGGGTTCATGCGCCGCTTCGCTCCAGCCGCTCGCTTTTCCAGTACACGTCGTCGCCCGCGCTGCCGTCGGGGCGGTGGCGGTTGAGCACGCGGGCGAGCACGAACATCAGGTCAGAGAGGCGGTTGAGGTACTGGCGCGGGGCGGGGCGCAGGTTTTCGGCTTCGCAGACGGCCACGACGGCGCGTTCGGCGCGGCGCGCCACGGTGCGGCACACGTGCGATTGCGCGGCGGCGCGCGTGCCGGCGGGTAGGATGAATTCCTGAAGGCGCGGCAGCGCGGCGTTGTAGCGCTCAAGGGCGGCGTCCAGCTGCGCCAGCGCGTCGTCCTTGAGCAGCTCAAAGCCCGGAATGGAGATTTCGCCGCCCAGGTTGAAGAGCTGGTGCTGGATGTCGATGAGCAGCTCGCGCACGTCGGCGGGCAGGTCTTCGCACAGCAGCAGGCCGATGTGGCTGTTGAGTTCGTCCACATCGCCCATGGCGTGCGGGCGCAGGCTGTTTTTGGACACGCGGGTGTTGTTGCCCAGGCCGGTGGTGCCGTCGTCGCCGGTGCGGGTGGCGATCTGGGTGAGGCGTTTGCCCATGGCTTGTCTCCTTTCAGGTTGCGGGATGGTCAGCGTGGATGCCGGGCACAGGGGCTGAAGGCGGCCGCCGCGCGCAGCGCCAGCAGGTACGAGTCCGCGCCGAAGCCGCAGATTTGCCCGCGCGCGACGTGGGCAATGTGCGAGTGGTGCCGGAACGGCTCGCGGGCGTGAATGTTGGACAGGTGCACTTCCACCACGGGGCAGCGCAGGATGGCCAGCGCGTCGCTGATGGCCACGCTGGTGTGCGACCACGCGCCGGCGTTGATGAGCACGGCGTCCACGCCTTCGCGGTGCGCCTGGTGGATGCGCTCGCACATCTGGCCTTCGTGGTTGGTTTGAAAGCAGGTCAGCCGCACGCCCAGCTCGTCAGCCAGGCGCTGCATGGCGGCGTCAATATCGGCCAGCGTGACCGTGCCGTAGTGGGCCGGGTCGCGCTGGCCGAGCATGTTCAGATTGATGCCGTGCAAGGCGAGGATGTGCATGGTGCGGTCTCCAAAAAAAGCAGGGAAGGGCGCCTTTCAGTGCCCGTCAAATTCCACCAGCGTGAACAGCGGCAGGCCGCTTTCGCGCAGGCGCGCGGAGCCGCCCAGCTCCGGCAAATCGACGATGGCCGCGCCTTCGGTGACTTCGGCGCCCAGGCGCTCCAGCAGGCGGCGGCCCGCCATCATGGTGCCGCCGGTGGCAATCAGGTCGTCAATCAGCAGCACGCGGTCGCCTGGCTTGACGGCATCGGCGTGCAGCTCCACCGTGGCGCTGCCGTATTCCAGCTCGTAGGTTTCTTCCACCGTGGTGAAGGGCAGCTTGCCCTTTTTGCGGATGGGCACAAAGCCCACGTTCAGCTCGTAGGCCACCACGCTGCCCAGGATGAAGCCGCGCGCGTCCAGCCCCGCCACCACGTCCGGCCGCAGGGCGGGCGTCATGTAGCGGTGCACGAAGGCGTCAATCAGCACGCGGAAAACGCGCGGGTTTTGCAGCAGCGGCGTGATGTCGCGAAACTGCACGCCCGGCGCGGGCCAGTCGGGCACGGTGCGGATGTGGCTGCGCAGGTATTCCGTGATGGCGGCGGGCGGCGAGGCAGAGGCGGAAAGCATGGCGGCTGTTTCAAAGTGTGTGGAACGCTTTATTTTGCGCTGTGCGAACGCGGTTTTCCGCTTGCGGCCAGACTTTCGCGGCGGCGCGCCGGCAGGCCTGCCCCCGCAGGCATACTTGCGCGCCTCATGAGCATTCATACAGACGATTTCGCCCCGGCCGCTGGCGCCGCGCGGCGCGTGGTTTCAGCCGCGCCCGCCTCGCCCAACGAAGAAGCGCTGGAGCGCGCCTTGCGCCCGAAGCTGCTGGACGAATACGTGGGCCAGGCCAAGGCGCGCGAGCAGCTTGAAATCTTCATCGGCGCGGCCCGCAAGCGCCAGGAAGCGCTCGATCACGTGCTGCTTTTTGGCCCGCCCGGGCTGGGCAAAACCACGCTCAGCCACATCATCGCGCACGAGCTGGGCGTGCAACTGCGCCAAACCAGCGGGCCGGTGCTGGAAAAGCCCAAAGACCTGGCAGCGCTGCTCACCAACCTGGAGCGCAACGATGTGCTTTTCATCGACGAAATTCACCGCTTAAGCCCCGTGGTGGAAGAAATCCTCTACCCCGCGCTGGAGGACTACCAGATCGACATCATGATTGGCGAAGGGCCGGCCGCGCGCAGCATCAAGCTCGACTTGCAGCCCTTCACCCTGGTGGGCGCCACCACGCGCGCGGGCATGCTCACCAACCCCTTGCGCGACCGCTTCGGCATCGTGGCGCGGCTGGAGTTCTACACGCCTGACGAGCTGGCGCGCATCGTCACGCGCTCGGCGGCGCTGCTGAATGTGCCGGCCGACGCCGACGGCGCCATGGAAATCGCCCGCCGCAGCCGGGGCACGCCGCGCATTGCCAACCGCCTGCTGCGCCGCGTGCGCGACTATGCCGACGTGAAAGGGCAGGGCCGCATCACGCAAGAAATGGCCCGCCGGGCGCTGGCCATGCTCGACGTGGACCCGCAAGGCTTTGACCTGATGGACCGCAAGCTGCTGGAAGCCGTGATTCACCGCTTTGACGGCGGCCCCGTGGGCCTGGACAACGTGGCCGCCGCCATTGGCGAAGAGCCGGGCACCATTGAAGATGTGATTGAGCCTTATCTCATCCAGCAGGGCTATTTGCAACGCACCCCGCGCGGACGCGTGGCCACACAAGCCGCCTGGCGGCATTTGGGGCTGGCCGCGCCGCAGCGCGAAGGCGGCGGGCTGTTTTGAAAAACAGGCTGATCAGCAGAGCTTGGGCTTTCCCGATCCTGGATGCCAGCCGAATGCACCATGACGGGCAAACGCCAGCGGCTTGACAGCCTGTGATCTGCACGCCAAAGATGGCCTCCATCATTTGCCGGACGCTACGCTGTCAGCAATGCCCGCTCTTGCTCATCACGGCCATGTGTCCGGCCAACATCTGTCGCAGCTCATCTGTCATGTCACTTTGGGCATGACTGGAATTTGATGCAAGAAAAGAGCGATAACGGCTTTTCGCGGCCCGTTTTCGGCGGCAGGCGGGTTGATCAGCAGCCGCCCTACTTGCCAATGCAAAAGCGCGAGAAGATGACGCCCAGCAAGTCGTCGGGCGTGAATTCGCCGGTGATCTCGCCCAGCGCCTGCTGGGTCAGGCGCAGTTCTTCGGCCAGCAGGTCGATGGCGGGCGGGCTGGCGTGCAGCCAGTTGTGCGCGGCTTGCAGGCATTGCTCCGTGCGGCGCAGGGCGGCCAGGTGGCGTTCGCGGGCGATGATGGGGCTTTCGCCCGCCGTGGTCTGCCAGCCGGCCGTGCGCAGCAGGCGCTGGCGCAAGGCGTCCAGCCCCTGGCCGGTGCGGGCCGAGATCAGCAGGGCGTCTGGCGGCAGGGCGGGCGTTTCTTGCGGGGGCAGGGCGTCGGCTTTGTTCCAGATGTGAATCAGGGGCGCGGCGGGCGCGTCAGCGGCGATGCGCTCGGCGATGCGTGCGTCTTCGGCTGCGTGGGCGGCATCGGCCTGGCGCGTGGCGTCGTGCAGCAGCAGCACGGCGTCGGCTTGGCCGATGTGTTGCCAGGCGCGGGCGATGCCGATGCGCTCGGCTTCGTCGCTGCTGTCGCGCAGGCCTGCTGTGTCGAGCACGTGCAGGGGCACGCCTTCGATTTGGATGGTTTGCTGGACGATGTCGCGCGTGGTGCCGGCTTGCGCGGTGACGATGGCCAGTTCCGCCCCGGCCAGGGCGTTGAGCAGGGAGCTTTTGCCGGCGTTGGGCTGTCCGGCAATGACGACTTTGATGCCTTCGCGCAGCAGCGCGCCTTGTTGGGCGCTGGCGAGCACATCATGAAGTTGTTGGCGCAGGGCGGCGAGTTGGCCGCTGGCGCCGGCCTGGGTGAGAAAGTCGATTTCTTCTTCGGGGAAGTCCAGCGTGGCTTCGGTGAGCATGCGCAGCTGGATCAGCCCTTGCAGCAGGGTTTGGATGCGCGCGGAGAAGGCGCCTGCCAGTGAGCGGCTGGCGCTGCGGGCGGCGGCGGCGGTGCTGGCGTCGATCAGGTCGGCCACGGCTTCGGCTTGCGCCAGGTCGAGCTTGCCGTTCAGAAAGGCGCGTTCGGTGAATTCGCCGGGCCGCGCCAGCCGCAGGCCGGGCAGCAGCTTTTCACCCGCTTGCAGGCAGCGCGCCAGCAGCAGTTGCAGCACAACGGGGCCGCCATGGGCTTGCAGCTCCAGAACGTCTTCGCCGGTGTAGGAGTGCGGCGCGGGGAAAAAGAGCGCCAGTCCGTGGTCGATGGGGCTGCCGTCTGCGTCCAGAAACGGCAGGTAGGTGGCTTGCCGCGCTTGCAGCGTTCGCCCGCACAGCGCTTGCGCCAGCGGCATCAGGCGCGGCCCCGAAACGCGCACGATGCCCACGGCGCCGCGCCCGGGCGCGGTGGCAATGGCGGCAATGGGATCGTCAGGGGTGGATAGCGCGGTCACGGCAAGATGAGGAGGAAACGAAACGGCCCCGCATGATAGGAGGAGAGAGCAGGCGCAAAAGCAGGTATGCCAGCTTGTTTTTTCAATACCCAATTGGCTTTGGGTCTTGGTGCAGGCTGGACAGGCTGCTATGTTTTTTGCGGCTTGAACACACCTGATTGCAGCAAGCCAGACAAAAACGGCTGCCGCCGCTGGTGTGCGGGGCAGCCGTTCAGGGCTTTTGATGCCTTGCGGTTTATCTGGAGCGCCTGGTTTTGCCGCGCTTGGGGGCGGTTTGCGGGGTGTAGGTTTGCGAGGGCGCAGCGGCGCCATCCACCGTCAGGCGGCCGCCGCCGCCCAGGCCCTGGCCTTGCACGGACTGGGCCTTGTAGCTGCGCAGGGCGCGAACCATTTGGTTGTAGGCATCCATGAAAGCAGCGGTGATGACCTTGCCTTGCGGAGTGCGCTGGTAGCCGCCGAGGCCCGCGCCTGCGCTGCCGCCAAAGAGCGCGCCAAAGCCGCCAAAGTCCATTTTGGAAGCGCTGCCTTCGGAGGCGGCTATTTGCACGCCGGAGCGGTTGTCCACCAGGGTGAGCATGGTAGACGCCTGGCGGGTTTTCGTGCCTGCCGCCAAGGCGCCCGCGACGGCGCCTGCGTTGCCGAAGAGGCCGCCAATGCTTGCCAGCGCACCGCCTGTGTTGTCTTCGCTGAAGATGATTTCAGGCGAGAGGCCGTAGTCGGAAGCGACCATCTGGCCACGGCCAAAGTTGCTGCCCTGGCGCATTTCGCCCGATTGCATCAGCTCGCGCTCGCGGCTCATGGCGCGCATGCCAGCAGCGCCGCGCTCCACCACGACGAAGCAGTTGGATTGCTGGATCAGCAGGCGCAGCAGGTTGGAAGTGGGGGGCAGTTTGTACTCGTTGCGCAAGATGGTGTACCAGCCTGCGTCCTGGTTTTCCACCAGCGAGATGGTGCCCAGGGGAGAGCTGCATTTTTCAAGCTCGGAGCTTTCGCCAGCAGTGGCTGCGCCTGCTGCGCTGCCGGTGGCAACGGTCTTGGCATCTTGCGAACCCATTTTCATGTCGGTGCTGACGCAGCCCGTCAGCAGCATGAGCGAGCCAGCCGCAGCAGCCAGGGCCAGTTTTCGGGTGAACATTGATATTGACTCCATCAAAAGTGAGAGAAAACAGCCGCCTTGCGAGCGCACATGGACGCTGCCGCTGGCGGGGTGTTACTGAAAAATAAAAAAAGCACGCAATGTGCGGGCCTTTGTATGTGTTTGCATGCAAACGCTTGCAAATATACCGTGATGAATGGATTCAGGCTGCACCAGCAAAAACCCGCCTTGCGGCGGGTTCTGGAACTGGCGCGCTGACCAAAAGGGCGTTTCAGGCGGCCGATTGCCAATAGGCGCTGAAAGGGTTGCTCATGCGCAGCGCTTCGGCGGTGATGTCCACCAGTTTGTCGGCGGGGAGTTTTTCGGTGTCTTCCTCGAAAGCTTCACCTTCATGGGCCTCATTGGCCCGTTCTGCCTGGCCGGGTTGCGCAGAACGGGCTACAGAAAAGAATAGAAGCAGCGGAAGGGGATGCGCCGGTCGCCCCAGTAATCAGCGGCTTCGCGGAAGGTGTCGAGCAGTTGCTCGCGGGCGTCCTTGTCGAATTTGGGCGTGGCGGGAATTTGCTCCAGCAGCACCACGAAGCCGGGCTGCGGGCCGCTTTTGTGCAGCGGGTCGGTCATGCAGTCATACAGGGCATCAAAGTTCTTGCCGAAGTGGGGCGGAAAGCAGAACTGCTCGGCAATGGATTCCAGCACGTCCTGCTTGGTATGGGCGTGCGCCAGGTTGGCATAGAGAAAGTGCTGGCCCAGTTGCGCGGCGATGTCCTGGAGTTCATGCGCATGAAAGGCGCGGATGGATTGCACGATGTTGGGTCGCACACGCTTGAAGGGCGATTCCTGGATTTGGGGAGGCAAATTCATTTGAGTTGCTTGGTGAAGGTTGTTCAGGGCTGAATCCGGCGGAAGCTGCTGTAGTGATCGGCGCTGTAGTAGCAGGTGTCAGGCGCCACGGGCTGCCATCCGCCGCAGACGATGCGCCGCCCGCCACGGTGGCGCACGCCTGGTGTGCGCACGGTGTATTCGCGGTAGTAACCGCGCCTTTGCACAGGCAGAAGGCGCTCGCGGTTGCCGAAAACCGTGCCGTCTTTCTCGAAGGGGAAAGGGCCGCCAGCAAGAATGAGCCAATAGGTGTGCTGGCCCTGCGCGGGCAAATCAGCCAAGGCCACTGCCGCTGAAGCCGGAGCTTCGGGCGCAGGTCCGCGAGCGTGAAGTGCGCTTGCCGACGCCAGCAGGCAGGCAGCCAAGGTGAGCGCGCGGATGATGCTGGCTTTCATCTTCATGACGGAAAAACAGCCCGCGAGTGTGCCGCAAGGGGTATCAAAAAGCAAGCGCTCCATCTGGAGCGCGGGGCGGCTTTCGGAACCTGCTCAGCATCTGGCCGGAGAGACGAAAGAGCGGATTGGGATGGGTTGCAAGGCGCAATCCCGCAGACGGACCTTGTGGCCCTGCGAGGCGTTTGCAACGCCCTCGAGCGCCCGAGTCCGCGTTTCCCGCATTCACGGACAGACTTTGAGCAGGTTTTTGAGAGCCGCCTCTTTTCTCTCATTCGTGAGCGGCGTTGGCGTCGGCCACGGCCAGTGCAGTCATGTTCACGATGCGGCGCACGGTGGTGCTGGGCGTGAGGATGTGCACGGGCCGCGCAGCGCCCAGCAGCATGGGGCCGATGGCGATGTTGCCGCCGGCGGCGACCTTGAGCAGGTTGTAGGCGATGTTGGCGGCGTCGATGCCGGGCAGCACGAGCAAGTTGGCGTCCCCAGTGAGGGGGCTGTCGGGCATGAGGGTTTTGCGCAGGGCGCTGTCGAGTGCGGCGTCGCCGTGCATTTCGCCATCGGCTTGCAGCCAGGGGGCCTGCTCTTGCAGCAGGGCCAGGGCCTGGCGCATTTTCACGGCGCTGGGCTGGCTGGATGAGCCAAAACTGGAGTGCGACAGCAAGGCGGCTTTGGGCTTGAGGCCAAAGCGCATCATTTCTTCAGCGGCCATGATGGTGATTTCGGCCAGCTGCTCCGCGCTGGGGTCGTAGTTGATGTGCGTGTCCACCATGAAGACCTGGCGGCCCGGCAGCATCAGCCCGTTCATGGCGGCGTAGGTGCGCGCGCCGAGTTTTTTGCCGATGACCTGGTCGATGTATCTCAGGTGCGCGGCATGCACGCCCCAGGTGCCGCAGATCAGACCGTCTACGTCGCCGGCGCGCAGCAGCATGCAGCCAATGAGCGAGAAGCGGCGGCGCATTTCGATTTTGGCCATGGGCGCGGTGACGCCACGGCGTTTGGCCAGTTCGTAGTACTGCTGCCAAAAGTGTGTGTAGCGATCGTCTTGCTCTACGTTCACCACGTCGTAGTGCACGCCTTGCTGCAGGCGCAGGCCGAATTTTTCGATGCGCTGGGCGATGATGGCCGGGCGGCCAATGAGCGTGGGCCGGGCCAGCCCGTCATCGACCACGATTTGGGCGGCGCGCAGCACGCGTTCTTCTTCGCCTTCGGCGTAGGCCACGCGCTTGCGCCCGGGCGCGGCTGCGCGGGCGGCAGCGAAGATGGGCTTCATGGTGGTGCCCGAGGCATAGACGAAGTGCTGGAGCCGCTCGATGTAGGCGGCCATGTCTTCGATGGGGCGGCTGGCCACGCCGGAGGCGGCAGCGGCTTGCGCCACGGCGGGCGCGATTTTCATCATCAGGCGCGGATCGAAGGGCTTGGGGATCAGGTATTCCGGCCCGAAGCTGAGTTTTTCGCCCACGTAGGCGCGTGCGACCACTTCGCTTTGCTCGGCCTGCGCCAGGTCGGCAATGGCGTGCACGGCGGCGAGTTTCATCTCGTCGGTGATGGTGGTGGCCCCGCAGTCCAGCGCGCCACGGAAGATGTAGGGAAAGCACAGCACGTTGTTGACCTGGTTGGGGTAGTCCGTGCGGCCCGTGGCGATGAGCGCGTCATCGCGCACGGCCTTGATTTCTTCCGGCATGATTTCCGGCGTGGGGTTGGCCAGCGCCAGCACGAGCGGGCGGGGGGCCATGCGCCGCACCATGTCTTGCTTGAGCACGCCGCCAGCGGACAGGCCCAGGAAGATGTCTGCGCCGTCAATCACTTCAGCCAGCGTGCGCAGGCTGGTTTTTTGCGCATAGACGGCTTTGTCGGCATCCATCAGTTCGGTGCGGCCTTCATAGACCAGGCCCTTGATGTCGGTGACCCACACGTTTTCGCGCCGGATGCCCAGTTTGACGAGCAGGCTCGTGCAGGCCAGCGCCGCAGCGCCTGCGCCGCTGACCACCAGCTTCACGTCTTGCAGCCGCTTGCCCACCACTTTCAGCCCGTTCATCACGGCAGCGCCCACCACGATGGCGGTGCCGTGCTGGTCGTCGTGAAAAACGGGAATCTTCATGCGTTCGCGCAGCTTGCGCTCCACATGAAAGCAGTCGGGCGCCTTGATGTCTTCCAGGTTGATGCCGCCAAACGTAGGCTCCAGCGCGGCGATGATGTCCACCAGCCGGTCGGGGTCGTTCTCGTTGATTTCAATGTCGAACACGTCGATGCCCGAGAACTTCTTGAACAAAACGGCCTTGCCTTCCATGACCGGTTTGCCCGCCAGCGGGCCGATGTCACCCAGCCCCAGCACCGCCGTGCCGTTGGTGACCACGCCCACCAGATTGCCGCGCGCCGTGTAGCGGAAAGCCGCCGCCGGATCGGCCTTGATTTCTTCACAGGGCGCGGCCACGCCGGGGCTGTAGGCCAGCGCCAGCTCGTACTGGTTGACCAGCTGCTTGGTGGGCGCAATGGCGATCTTGCCCGGCACGGGTTTCTCGTGGTATTCCAGCGCAGCTTGGCGCAGCAGCTCGCGCTTTTCTGCGCTGGTGGGCTTTGGGGCGGCATGCGAGGAAGAAGTGGACATGTGTTTTGACAGGAAAGGGTGAGAAAGACCCGCAAACGGGCCAGCCAAAGAAAAATTCTAGAAATAGAAAGCAGGCTGGCAATGCCGTTTTTCCCTGATTGGCGACACGGCCCGCAACAGCGCCCCGGCGTGCAGCTATGAAATCAGAAGCAAATTCAGGCCGCCTGAAATTGCTTTTGTCGCCTGTTTGGCGAGAGATGGCGCTATTGTTCTGGGAGCTAATCTGCCTTGGCCAGCGCGGTTCAATAGGGAGCGCAGACGCGCCCTCACTTCAGCCAGCCGCGCCGCCTGAAATACAGCATGGGCAGCGCCGCGCTGGCAATCATCAGAAGAATGCCCCAGGCGTAGCCGTATTTCCAGTCCAGCTCGGGCATGTGCTTGAAGTTCATGCCATAGACGCTGGCGACCAGCGTGGGCGGCAGCAGGGCCACGCTGGCCACGGAAAAGAGCTTGATGATCTTGTTTTGATTGATGTTGATGAAGCCGACGGTGGCGTCCATCAGAAAGTTGATCTTGTCAAACAAGAAAGTGGTGTGACCATCCAGCGAGTCGATATCGCGCAGGATCTGGCGCGCTTCTTCGAACTGCTCGGCATCCAGCATCTTGCTGCGCATGAGAAAGCTGACGGCGCGGCGCGTGTCCATCATGTTGCGGCGAATGCGCCCGTTCATGTCTTCCTGCCGGGCGATGGCCGCCAGCACTTCGCTGGCGACCTCATCGCCCACGTTGCCGTCCAGCACCTTCTTGCTGGCCGCTTCCAGATCGTCATAAATGCCTTCGAGCGTGTCGGCGCAGTATTCGGCATCGGCGTCAAAGAGCTTGAGCAGCACTTCGCGCGCGTCGGTCAGCAGGCCGGGCATGCGGCGCGCGCGCAGGCGCAGCAGCCGGAAGGCGGGCACGGTTTCGTCGTGAATGGAAAACAGCACGCCGTGGCTGCGCAGCTGCTCGTTGGCCTGATTGACGATGAAGGCCACGCGCACCTGGCGCGGCTCGTCAAAATCAGCCACCAGAAAATCGCTGCGGATGTGCAAATCGCCGTTGTCTTCTTCGTAGAAGCGGGCCGATTCCTCAATGTCGTCGTCCATCGCGTCTTCTGGAATTGACAGACCGTAGTGCTGGCGCACCCAGCGTTTTTCTTCCGGCGTGGGCGTTTCCAGATCAACCCAGATGGGGCGGAACTGCTCCAGCTCCTGTAGCGACTCGATTTCTTCCTGGAACAGGCGCCCGTTTGAAAGTGTGAAGACATTGAGCATGGAGCGGCTTTCCGGCTGGGTGTTGCGGGGAAGGTGTCGCGCGCTCTGCCTTTGTCTGCCTTGTTTGCGCGCGCAAAAGCGCCGGATTATGTCAGCGCGCACTGAATCGCGCCTGTTTCGCGCTCTTGCACGCGATTTCGGCTGGAATTGGTGTAAATTCGGCCCGATAGTGCAATAAAAAGCAAAAGGCTATAGGCTCCATCCAAACTTAAGCCGCACCGGGCACTCCCGGGGCGGTTTTTTTTCGGCCCGCAACCAGATTCCTGCGCCTCATGCAACCCCTGAACCGTCTTGCCGCCATCCTTCCGGTCTCACGCGTGCTCGTGGGCGCGGATGTCACCAGCAAAAAACGCGCCTTTGAGGAGGCGGGCCTGCTGTTCGAGAGCCTGCATGGCCTCTCGCGCGCGCTGATCACCGACAGCCTTTTTGCCCGCGAGCGCCTGGGTTCCACAGGCCTGGGACATGGCGTGGCCATTCCTCACGGGCGCATCAAAGGCTTGCAAGCGCCCATGGCAGCCGTGCTGCAGCTGGCGCGCCCCATCGGCTTTGATGCGCCGGATGACCAGCCGGTCACGCTGCTCATTTTTCTGCTGGTGCCGGAAACGGCCACGCAAAAGCATCTTGAAATCCTTTCGGAGATCGCCGAGCTGCTCAGCGACAGCGCGCAGCGCGAAAAACTCAAGACTGCCGCCAGCGCAGACGAGCTGCACAGTCTGATTGATCGCTGGCAGCCTGCCGCGCCAGCGCCGGAAAACTGAGCGCGCTTGCGGCATGAAGCCTACCGCCATCAGCGCCGACGAGCTGTTCGAAGACCGTCTCGCCATCTTGCGCTGGCAATGGATTGCCGGGCGCAACGCGCCGGAGCGCCGCTTTGATGAAGAGGCCGTGCGCGAGGCCCACTCCGGCGCCGATCTGGTGGGGCATCTCAACTACGTCCATCCCTATCGCGTGCAAATTGTCGGTGCGCGTGAAATCAGCTATCTCACCCGTGGCACGCCCGAAGACTGCGCCCGGCGCGTGGCCCGCATCGTCACGCTCCAGCCGCCCGTGCTGGTGCTGTGCGATGGGCAAACGGCTCCGCCCGCGCTGGTCACCCTCTGCGAGGAAGCCAAGATCCCCCTTTTTGCCACGGACCAGCCCGCCGGCTTCGTGGTGGATGTGCTGCGCTCCTACCTGTCCAAGCACTTTGCCGACCGCACCACCATGCACGGCGTGTTCATGGACATCCTGGGGTTGGGCGTTCTCATCACCGGCGAATCCGGCCAAGGCAAAAGCGAGCTGGGGCTGGAGCTGGTTTCTCGCGGCCACGGCCTGGTGGCTGACGATGCGGTGGATTTGGCCCGCATCAATGAAAACACCATTGAAGGCCGTTGCCCCGAGCTGCTGCAAAACCTGCTGGAAGTGCGCGGCATCGGCCTGCTGGATATTCGCGCCATCTTTGGCGAATCCGCCGTGCGCCGCCGCATGCGGCTGCGCCTGATCGTGCACCTGGTGCGCAGTGAAACCCTGGAGCGCGATTACGAGCGTCTGCCGCACGAACCCCTGTCGCAAGACGTGCTGGGCGTGCCCGTGCGCAAAGCCATCATCCCCGTGGTGGCGGGCCGCAACATTGCCGTGCTGGTTGAAGCCGCCGTGCGCAACACCATCTTGCAGCTGCGCGGCATTCACACTTATCAGGAATTCCTGGAGCGCCACCGCAAGGCCATGCTGCAAGGCGAGGCCTGAGAACCTGCTTGAAGTCTCTGTTCATGAGCGCGAAAAGCGCGGACGGGATGTAAACAGTGAATGCGCTGGGACAATCTAGCTATTACATTTGTAGCTATACGTCCTAGTGGAAACTGCGCAGAACGGCATTTTCATGCCGTTTAATTTGCTCCTCTTTTTGATATGGATTGATATTGTCTGGCGGATGGAAGCGGACGGGAGCGCCGCCAGAGCTTCAACAAAAAATGCGCCAGCCCTTTGCAGAGCTGGCGCATCCAATGTGGGTTCAAGCGCAGAAACGACGCCAGGAGAGCGGCTGAGCGCTTTCAGTGTTTGCTTTCGCCTGCGCCCTGATGTTCCTCGCGGTGCTCGCAGGCATTTTTGGTGCAGCGTCCATACAGGCTCAAGGCATGCTCGCTGAGCGAGAAACCGTGCTTTTTGGCGACTGAATTCTGGCGGCGCTCGATTTCGGGATCGAAAAACTCCTCCACCCGGCCGCAGTCCAGGCAGACCAAATGGTCGTGATGCTGCTCGCCGCGCAGCTCGTAGATGGCCTTGGTCGCCTCGAAATGACTGCGCGTGAGAATGCCTGCCTGTTCAAACTGCATGAGCACGCGATATACCGTGGCCAAGCCAATGTCGGCGTTTTCCGCCAGCAGGTGGCGGTAAACATCTTCGGCGGCCATGTGGCGCTGCCCGCTTTTCTGGAAGATTTCCAGAATTTTCATGCGCGGCTGTGTGGCCTTCAGACCCGTGCTTTTGATTTCCTCAATCGTGTCCATGATGACGCTCCGTTGATGCAGTGTTGGGCGGGAAAATGCGTGTAATAAGAATCGCGCCAAGCGGCCGTACAGAGCCAATCTGGGGCCAAATGCTGCAACTACAATGGCGCGCCTCCATTGTGCATGAGCTTTTCCATGTTTGTATTCACGCCGTCGCAAAGACGTATCGTTTCCTTGTCTTTGGTCATGCTGGCGTTGCCAGCATTTTTCATGCTGGCCGGGTGCAGCCGCTTCAATCGCGCCACGCAGAGCATGGCTGGTGCGCTGACCATGTACAAGCCTGAAGTGGTGCAGGGCAACTTCATCTCCAGCGAGCAGGTGCAGGCATTGCGCCCCGGCATGACGCGCGTGCAGGTTCGCGACACGCTGGGCACGCCGCTGACCACCAGCATTTTTCATGCGGACCGCTGGGATTACGTGTTCACCATGAAACGAGTGAGGGTCGAGCCGCAGAAATACCGCCTCACCGTTTTTTTCAAGGGCGATGAACTGGACCACTACGAGGGCGATGAGATGCCCAGCGAAACCGAATTCGTGAACCGCATCAGCCCAAAGCGCACGCCGAAGGTTCCTCATCTTGAAGCGACCGAGGAGCAGCTGGCCCGCTTCGCCCCGGCCGAAGGCGCTGCCGCGCCAGCCGATGCCGAAACCGAAGCGCCAGCGTCCGCCGCCAGCAGCTATCCGCCGCTGGAAAGCGCCGCTCCCTGAAGCCTGATTTCGAGTCCACGCATGACTGATACTGCCTTGCCTATCGCCATTGCTGGCGCCACTGGCCGCATGGGCCAAATGCTGATCGCCGCCGTCAGGGCCGCGCCCGATTGCCGTCTGAGCGGCGCGCTGGATCGCGCGGGCAGCCCCGCTCTGGGGCAGGACGCAGGCGCCAGCGCAGGCCAGCCTGTGGGCGTGGCCATTACCGCCGATCTGACCGCCGGCCTGGCGGGCGCGCGGGTGCTGATTGATTTCACGCGCCCCGAAGCCACCATGCGGCACTTGGCCGCCTGCCGCGCGCAAGGCGTGGCGCTGGTCATCGGCACCACGGGCTTTTCAGAAGCGCAAAAGGCCGATATCGCTGCGGCGGCGCGGCACATTCCCATCGTCATGTCACCCAACATGAGCGTGGGCGTGAACGTGACCTTCAAGCTTCTGGAAATGGCCGCCAAGGCGCTTTCCACGGGCTATGACATCGAGATCATTGAGGCGCACCACCGCCACAAGGTGGACGCGCCCAGCGGCACGGCCCTGAAAATGGGCGAAGTCATTGCCGCAGCCCTGGGCCGCAATTTGCAGGAGTGCGCCGTATTCGAGCGCCACGGCCACACTGGCGAGCGCCAGCCGCAGCAAATTGGCTTTGCCACCATACGCGGGGGCGATATCGTGGGCGACCACACCGCTCTTTTCGCGGGTGAAGGCGAGCGTATTGAAATCAGCCACAAATCCAGCAGCCGGGCGGGCTATGCGCAGGGCAGCTTGCATGCTGCCCGCTTCCTGGCCGGGCGCTCCAGCGGCCTGTTCGATATGTTCGACGTGCTGGGCTTGCGCTGAAACGTTTTTCTGTTGCTCCCCGCTCCCGAAACCATCGCTGCAAATCCAGGCTGCGCCAGCGCTTGCGGCCGATTGGCTCCCAAGGCTGGGCATTCTTTTTTCCAGGCAGCTCCTGCCGCTTGCGCGCCTGTGGCGCAGCGCCAGTTTGCGGCGGCTTGCCGCCTAGGGATTCCGGCGGGCATTTCGCTCCATGTTCATCAAGAAAAATCCGAACGCCATCGTCGCCCGCTTCAATAGCGCTTTTCTGGTGCTGTCGTGGGCGCTCATGGGTTTTGCCGCCACGTTTGCCGTGCCGCTGGGCTTTTCGCTGATGGACGAATCGGCGCCATTCGCCCACGTCTGGATAGGCTGCATGCTGTTTACCTGGGTCAGCGGGGCGCTGCTGTGGCGCAAGACGCGTAACCGCCGCCGCGAACTGACGATCAAGGACGGTTTTTTGCTGGTCACCTTGGTGTGGCTGGTGCTGCCCGCCTATGCGGCGCTGCCGTTCATGTTCACCGTGCATGGCATGAGCTGGTTTGACGCCTACTTTGAAGCCATGAGCGGCCTGACGGCCACGGGCGCCACGGCGCTGGCGGGGCTGGATCTGCTGGCCACCCCCGTGAACGTGTGGCGCTGCTTTTTGCAGCTCATTGGCGGGCTGGGCATCATGCTGCTGGTGGTGGCTGTGCTGCCGTTTCTGGGGCTGGGCGGCACGCAGCTGTACAAGGCCGAAACGCCGGGGCCGATGAAAGACACACGCCTGACGCCGCGCATCGCCGAGACGGCGCGGGGTCTGTGGGGCGTGTATTTCGTGCTGTCAGCCGCCTGCATGTGGGCCTACCACGCCTGCGGCATGAGCTGGGCCGATGCCTTCATGCACATGTGCACCACGGTCGGGCTGGGCGGCTTTTCGTCGCATGACAAGAGCTTTGGCTACTGGGACATTCCGGCGCTGGAATGGACGGCTACGCTGTTCATGCTGCTCTCGGGCGTGAGCTTTGCGCTGTATTTCAGGGCCTGGCAGCGCCGCTCGCTGCGCCCCATTGCGCAAGATGTGGAAGTGCGCGCCTACGTGCAAATCTTGCTGGTGTGCACGGCCATCGTGGCGGGCATGCTGATGTATGGCGGCATCTACAGCGAAAGCGATGAGGCCGTGCGCCAAGCTGCCTTTCAAGTTGTTTCACTGGCCACCACCACCGGCTATGCCGCCACCGATTACCTGCTGTGGCCCACCTTTGTGCCGGTTCTGATGCTGTTTCTGGGCTGCTTTGTCTCGTGCGCAGGCTCCACGGGCGGAGGCATCAAGCTGGTGCGCATGCTGGTGCTGGTGCGGCTGGCGCGGCGCGAGCTGGTGCGCATCATTCACCCGCGCGTGGTTCACCACGTCACGCTGGGGCGCGGCGGCGCAGTCTCGCCTGATGTCATCTGGGCCATCATGGCCTTCATGCTCATCTATGGCGGCGCCATGACGGCGCTGACGCTGCTCATGCTCGCTTCCGGGCTGGATGTGGTGACCGCCTTTTCCGCCGTCATCGCCTGCCTGAACAACATCGGCCCCGGCATGGGCAAGATAGGCCCGGCGGGCAACTTCGGCGTGCTCAATGACTTTCAGATCACCATCTGCACCTTTGCCATGCTGCTGGGCCGGCTGGAGCTGCTGTCAGTGCTGGTGCTGCTGACGCCGCAGTTCTGGCGCAGCTGACGGCCCGCGCGGCATCTGCCTGCCCGCTTATTTTTTTCCGCCTGCCTGCGCCCACGCTTGCCCCACGGCTTGAAGGCCCGCCAGGGCAAAGCGGTACATGTGCCCGGCAATGACTTCATGCGGCATTTCGCGCACGGCCTGCGCGGGGCCGGGAATGCCGATGGCGCTGACGGTGAGCATGATGAGCGGCGCCACCGTGCTCACAGCGCAGCGCAGCAAGGCTGGCTCGTGCGGCGGAATGCCGGAAACCTCGCTGAGAATGCGCAGCACCGGGCGCGCCTTCTGCGGCACCTGGGCTTGCAGCATTTGCAGCAGCTGGGGCGAAGGGTTGCCCAGCTCGCGCGCCAGCGCGCGGCCATGCCAGCTGGAGGCATTGACGCAGTTTTTGGCCAGCAAAGCCAGCAGCGCGCGCAGTTTTTCGGAAGCGGGCTGCGCGCTGTCAGCCAGCGCCCGCAGCTCTTCTTCACTGATGAAGTGGCGGTGCGCTTCGGCCAGCGTGGCCTGGAGCAGCCCCTCGCGGCCGCCAAAGTGGTAGTTGATGGAGGCCAGATCCACTGCGGCCAGCGCGGCAATGGCCTTGCTGGGCGTGGCGGCGAAGCCGCTTTGGGCCATGAGCGTGCCTGCGGCTTGCAGGATGCGGGCGCGCGTGGCTTCGCCATCGGTGCGGAGCAGGCGTTGGGTCATGAGGGGCGATTTTGCAGGCGGGCCGCAGCGCGGATGGAGCGCCGCGAAAAAGTGGATTTCCTTCCTGCGCGGCTTTCTTGACGCACTGACGCTGCTGCCGTCCCTCTCGCATTCATCGCCGCTGGCCTATGGTGGCGATGACGGGACGGCTAGCCTTCGTTGGAAAGAGCGTATTTAGCTCCTGATTTGATAGGGGGCTGCGCAGGTTTCACTAGGACTCCAACGCTTTTCATGGCCTTGGATTTGCTCCTTTTTTGATGGCGCTGCACGGCCGCTCGTGGGCTGCTCATGGGCCGCCCAAGGGCCGGCCGTTGTACTGGTTGCCTCGCATGGTGGCGGTGACGCGGTTCAGGCTCAGCCAGTAGTCGGGTGGGCTGGAGGCGTCAGCGAGGATGGTGTTGCCTTCCAGCTCCAGGCTGCCAGCGGCGTTGGCGGCGCTGGCAATGCGCAGGTAGGGGTTGTCCAGCGGGCCGCGCAGCTCGAAGGTGTTGTTCTTGAGGGTGATGCGGGCGGCGTTGGTGCTGATGTCTGCCGCTTCGGTATAGCTCAGGTTGTTTTCGGTAATGCGGAAGGTGTTGCCTTGCACGGTCACGCTGCCGCGCTGGTTGCCGTCGGAGCCGTTTTCCGTGATGCCGAGGGGCACGCCTTTTTGCAGCGGGGTGCTGCGCACGGTGGCGGTGTTGTTCAGCACGCGGATGTCGCCGGAGCCTTTGCCGGGGCCTCTGCGGCCTGAGGGGGGCTGGTAGCTGGTGTCGTTGAAGATGCCGATGAGCCAGGCGGCGGATTCGCCGCTGATTTCGTTGTTGGCAATGGTGAGCGTGTAGTCGATGGCTTGCTCGTGGTTGCGGCATTCGATGCCGTAGGTTCTGGCTTCGCCTTTGTGGGCGGCCAGCCCGGTGATTTTGTTGTTGATGATTTCATAGACGCCGGGGCCTTCGCTGCGCAGGTCAAAGAAGGCGGAGTTGGCGTCAAGATGGATGCCAGCCACGCCAAAGTAGGCGTTGTCGCCCCCGCTGGCGGGCATGCGAAAGTCCGGGTCAAGTGCGATGGTGTTGTTCGCAATGCGCACGCGCGTCATGGAAAACTGGCGGTTGTAGACGGAGATGCCGTAGAGCCGGTCGCCATTGGCCTGGTTGTTTTCAATGACGATGTCGTTGCCGTCGTGCACGTCCAGCCCCTTGCGGTAGTTGTGGTCGGTGACGTTGCGCGAGAAGTTCACGCCGAAGTTGTAGCTGCCCGCTTCGGTGGCGATGCCATAGCCGGTGCCGCCGTCGTTTTCATGGCCGTTGCGCGCCAGCAGGTTGCCGGTGGCGGTGAAGTTTTCCTGGAAGGCCACGAGCGCGCCCGCCACGCGGTTGTGGTGCAGATGGCTGTTGACAAGGCGGTTGTTGCGGCTCACGGGCACTTGACTGCGGCCAATGCGGCCAATGCGGTAGAGCGCTTTGTAGCTGACGTCCACCGCCCGCTCCCTGGGGTTGGTTCCCGGGTAGCGGCTGTGCGCCTTGGCCGAGGTGAAGAGCACGCCCGCGCGATTGGCGCCGCTGACTTCAACGGCGTCGATGGTGGTGTTGTCGGCGTCGCTGACCAGAATGCCGCTCACTTTGCCAAAGTAGGTGTCGCCCTTGCGGTAGAAGAAGTTGGCGTTGGTGTATCTGACGGCGAGGCTGGCAATGGTTTTGCCGCTGAGACCGTCGATGAGCACGCCTGCGTGGTCGCGGATGTCGTCTGCGTTGAAGTTGGAATCGAACGGCTTGCCCGTCTGCGGCCAGCCGAAGAGGATTTCGGTTCGGTCCGGGCCATCGCCAAAGAGGGCGGTGACGTTCTTGTTGCTTTCGTCCAGCTTGATCTGCTGGCTGATGAGCAGTTTGCCGCTCAGGCGCAGAGCGGCCTTTTCCTGATGTGCAGCGGCCAGCGCCTTGCGGATGGCCTCAATGCTGTCGCGCTGGCCGCTGGCGTCAGCGCCGAAATCAGCCACATCCAAATACCTGCCAAAGCGCGCATGCGTATGCACCGTGTAGCCGCCGGGGTTGGGCTGGGGCGCGGCGGCGGCCACTTGCGAGGTGGGAGCGCTTTCCACCTGCTCGGCGTAGCCTGCCTGGTCGGTATAGGCGGCGCGCACCGTGAGTGTTTTGCCGATGTCGTCTTGCCGCACCGTGTAACTGGCGGACTGGGCGGCGGCAATGAGCGAGCCGCTGGCAAGCCATTGATACGCCACGCCCTGGGCGGGCACACCGTTGCCATCCGACAGCTGCGCCGTCAGCGTTTGGCCCACGATGGCATGGCCTTCAATGCGCACGGAGCCTTGCAGATTGCTGGAGAGCACCGCTTCCGTGGGCGCGCTGCGCAAATTTTCCGCGTGGCCGCGCAAATCGGTATAGCTGGCCTGCACATGCACGGCCCGGCCCGTGTCGCTGGCTTCCAGGCGGTAGCTGTCCGCAATGGCGCTGTCTATGGGCTGGCCGTCTGAATACCACTGGTAGGCCACGGCGGAAGGCACGCCGTCTTCATCCGCCAGCGTGGCGGTGAGCATCTGGCCGACGACTGCCTTGCCGCTGATGCCCAACCGGCCCGCGCGATTTGGCTCGGGCGCGGGCGTGACCGTAGGCGCTGGGCTGGGCGTGACCGTAGGCGCGGAAGTGGGAGTGGCCGTGGGCGATGGCGTGGATGGGCGGCTTGGCGCGGGAGTTGGTGTGGGTAAGGGCGGTGTGGGCGAGGGCGCCGGCAGAGGCACACCAGGAGAAGCGGGCGGCGGGGAAGGCGTGGAAGGAGACGCGGCCTCGCCATCATCTCCGCCGCCGCAGCCTAGCATCAGCACGGCTGCTGCGGCTGCCACTGTCCATAGCCGGATGGCACGAAAAACAGGCAATGGCGTGCGCATACACATCCCCTTTCAATTTTTGCAAGGAGCTTAGAGTATGTCACCAAACCATCCAAATCACGGCAGCAACAAATTCGTCAAGGGCTGCAGACACGTCAACGGCATCGAGCCTTTTTGGAGCCATACCAAACATCGGCTGGCGCAGTTTCATGGCGTGCGACGTGACAAGTTCGCGTTGCATCTCAAGGAGACCGAGTTCCGTTTCAATCATTGCCATCTCGATCTTTACAAGACACTGCTTGAACTGCTCAGGAATGAGCCTCTGTGAAGTGTTTGCTTCCTAAGTGTCACATCCCGGGTGATTGCATAGACTCAAAACGCTATCCTCTTTTCATGGCCCGGGCTTGTTCTGCAAGAGTTGCTAGAGTCCATGTCATCCACTTCGGGAGCCAGGCCATGCTGATTTCCTTGCACAAGAACGCACGCACCACGCCTGCCGTGCGTGCCGAGATTGCTGCCAGCCAAGAGTCCGCCAGCATCCTATCCTGGCACAGCGCTACTGTCTGTATTACCGAGCAAACTGTGTACAAGTGGAAGAAGCGCTAGTCCTTTGACGATCGCTCCCACGCTGCACATCGCCTGCAGACTATCCTGACTCCTGCCCAGGAGGCGATCGTGGTGCATCTGCGGCGCAGCCTGCTGCTGCCGATGGATGACCTGCTGGCGGTCACCAGGGAGTTCATCGGCCCCCGTGTGTCGCGCTCGGGGCTGGGCCGCTGCCTGCGCCGCCACGCCGTGGGTAATCCAAATGCCCTAAAACCCTCGTTCCCGCAGCCAGCACACCAGGCGTTCAAGAGCTATGAACCCGGCTATGTGCACGTAGATGTCAAATACTTGCGCCAGATGCAGGACGAGAGCAGCCGGCGCTATTTGTTTGTGGCCATCGACAGGGCCACGCGCTGGGTGTTCGTGCAAATGAAGACACACAAGACGGCAGCCAGTGCGCAGGCCTTTCTGCGGGCATTGCACAAGGCCTGTCCGATCCGGATTACCAAGGTGTTGACCGACAACGGCAAGGAGTTCACCGACAGGCTCTTTGCCGGCCATGCATCGATGCCAGTAGCTTTGTGTGCTCTTTTCTTGCAGCATAAGTGCACTCTTGTACTTCTCTTGTGGGAAAGGGAAAGCAACCGTCATGCATACCATTGACTCTTCTTCTATTTCTTCCAGTGTCCGTCAGCGGGCTTTGACGACCGACATCGTGTCTCGGCCGGCGCCGGCTCATGTAGACACTTTGCGCTGGAATTTGTCCAATGCCCAAGAACGCTTGCAACTACTCGGCTTAGATACGGATTCCCAATTGGGTTCATCTTCTTCACCCGATCCGTCGCCCAATTCCATTGGAGGCATCGTGCGGGGAACGAGCCATGGGCTAGTTGGAGAGGGCAACAGACTTCTTTCACGTGCGAAGGACGGTGCCCGGTATGGTCGGCACTTGCTGGATCGGAGTGCGGACATTTTCAGACAATACCCAGCACGTTATATTCAGAATTGGGAATTTTCAGTTTCACCAGTTACTGGTAAGGGAGGAGCATCAGGCTCATTGGGCCAATTTTGAACGCGGCAGGCATTCAGCACAACGGACAAACTCCACACCCCTCGCATGCAGGCTCAGTCGCTAATGCCGCACAAACGCAAGCTGTCGGCGTACCAGCTAAGCAAACCAACAACTACAACGGCGATATAGCTGAAAAAGCCATAGCTGACCGGCCGGAATCCCAAGGCTATACCGTAAAAAGAAATATCGAAATAAATACGCCTCTTGGCAAGCGGGATGTTGATATTCTTGCTACTAAACACCAAGGACATCCAACGCTGTCAGAAGAAATTCACATCGAATCAAAGGTGGGACGAAAGAGCCTGCCTAGCACAGCCCAAGGTTCTAATGTGCGCATGCAAATAGATAAAGACGCTGCGGTTCTGGCACAACAAAAGAGCCTTGGTCCTGCGGCACAAGCGCAAGGCCGCCAGTTATATGACCAAGGTACTACAGCACTGAAAAAAAGCAGTACTTTGGCAAAGGCGGGCAAGGCTGTCAAATTTGCAGGCAAAGTGGCTCGTCCTATTGGAATAGCTATCAATGCATTGGAAATTGGCAGCGCTTTTCAAGCCGATGGCAACAGAATAGGTATCAACACGGTAGGTAAAGTAACCAGCCTTGCAGGAGGAGCAGGTGGCGCTTGGGCCGGAGCGGCAGCCGGAGCAGCCTTGGGCTCAGCAATAGTGCCTGGAGTGGGTACAGTCATTGGCGGCATAGTCGGTGGTATCGTGGGCGGTTTGACAGGAGAAAATGTGGCCACCAAGGCATTCAATGCCGTCAAAGGTTGGTTTTCTTAAGCAATGACTTTGGCGTCGTGCCATGCTTGAAAAGCTGAAAAACTGGCTGTGGCGCTCTTCCACTGCCGAGCTTGGCAACCAGCCGGCGCCTGATGCCAGGCAGGCTTTCAGGCAAGCGCTCGCCGAATATCCGGCGCACATGCCGCCGTACCGGGGCCTGGGGCGGCAAATTGCGCCGGAGCAGGCGCAGCAAAACCTGGACTGGTTCATGCAGACGCTGCCGCAGCGGCTGGCTGCCTTGCGTGCGCTGGCAGCCGCAACGGGGCTGGCCTTAGGCGAGGAGCCGCCCTGGTCGTGGGA
This sequence comes from Ottowia cancrivicina, assembly GCF_029813755.1. Classification (NCBI taxonomy): domain Bacteria; kingdom Pseudomonadati; phylum Pseudomonadota; class Betaproteobacteria; order Burkholderiales; family Comamonadaceae; genus Ottowia; species Ottowia cancrivicina. The sequence goes on from NZ_JARVII010000026.1 coordinate 33,044, forward strand.
CGAAGCGGCTGATCTCCTGGCGCGGCTGATTGACTGGACGCGCGCCTGCTGGCCGGATGCGCCTTATCGCCCCGAACACCGGCAGGATGAATATTGGGCGGCCAGCGGCCGCACGGGCGACGACGCCATCTTCAGCGTGGCGCTGGACGTAGCTACCCTGCTGGGTCAGGCCGTGCGGGCCGGGTGCTCCGCGTGGCGCTGGGGGCTGGACTTGTCCCGCGACAGCCTGCGCCATGACATGTTCAGTGCGCGCCGGGTGGTGCTGATGCCGCCGCCCGGCGCGCGGGCGGGCCTGCTGGACATGGAAGCCGTGGTGCGGGCGCGCTACCTGAACCCGCAGGCATCGTGGTTCAGGGGCCCGCCGCCTCATGACCTGTGGTGGGAATACGTGCACGATGGCTATACGGGGCAGTCACTCGCTCAGGGACTGGATCAGGGCCGGGCCGGTATTAGGGATGCGCCTGATTCAGCTCCTTGATCAATAGCAATCTATTCCCGTATACACAGCGGCATGGCCGTTTCCATGGGTCTGAATTTGCTCCTCTTTTTGATGCAAGAAGCCTTGCCTGATCTGGCCCCGCTGGCGCACGCCGGGCATCGGGGGCGTCCAGCGGGCTGTGCGGCCAGGCTGGTCATAGCAATAGAACTGACCGCCGAGTGCCTCGGCATGGTTGCGGCAAAACTGTGTCACGCGGGCTGTCAGGGCTTTGCCGTAGGTGACGCAAACGGGTTTGACAAGGGGTTCCGCTGAAACGGGCGACGGCTAAATGGGCGCGGCCGCCAGCATTTGCGGCTTCATGAAATCAGGCAATTCCAGCAAATAGGCCGGCCGGTGCTGGCGTTTGCTTTTCTCGGTCCATTCGCGAATGGTTTCTCCGCTGCGGAAAGCATTGATACCCCAGACCAGGGTTTTGAAAATGGAAAACTGGCGTTCCATGAATCGGTTGTGCCAGGTGCGTAGTGCATCGGCCTTGATAATATTGGATGTGTCGAGCTTTTTGGCATCGGGCCTTTTGATGATGGATTTGTGCCAAAAGAGAACGATGTGTTCCACTTTCAACGGTGTGCCGCTGAAAGTGCGAATATCCAGCCGCTTCAGCAGTTTCAAAAATATTCTTTCATGCCCGCAGCTTTGCTCCAGCGGCGAAGGAGTGCCTATTTGCTTGCCGTTGGGATATTTGACGGAAAATTCGCCATGTTCGTTGATGGTGACGTTGCCGTTGAAATTCCTGGTTTCCACCAGAAAAACGAAAAACCGCCCGATCAGCACGTGATCGATTTGCGTCGTTTCGCCGTCTATCGATATACGAAAATCATTTAATACGGCATGTATCCTTATCGTCGGTATAACTGGGGTTAATATAAAAGTCCGCGTCTTTTCGCCCCGTATGTCATGGCATATATTGTGCAATTCTTCGGCCAGGCAATCTTTTGGGTGTGCATTCGACGAGGAGGATTTTTTTAACTCTTCCAGCAATTCCAGCTTGCTGGTTTTGTCGTCTGCCTTCTTGATAATCAGGATTTTCGCCTTGCAATATTCATTCCAGCCGCATTTGCGCCGCCCTGGCGTGGGCCTGCAAGCCTTCACCGTGGGCCAGCACGCTGGCGATGCGGCCCAGCTTTTGCGCGCCGGCTTCGCTCACTTCAATCAGGCTGCTGCGCTTTTGAAAGTCGTACACCGACAG
>NZ_JARVII010000027.1:0-34357 GCF_029813755.1 Ottowia cancrivicina
GCAAGCCTCAATTGCTGCTGGTGGTGTTTAACGGCCTGTCCAAACAACTGTTCAGAAGCCTCTCCTTCAGCTTTCATCGCCTGCTCAAAATAGCATTGGCCTAACAAATGTTGGGCATTGATCTGTTCCTGAATACCGTTTTCGTCCTCCAGCTGTTTAGCAAGCCTCAATTGCTGTTGGTGGTGTTCAATTGCCTGTTCAAACAATCGTGTAGAAGCCTCACCTTTGGCTTTTATCGCCTGCTCTAAATAGCAGTGGCCTAACCAAAATTGGACATTGATCTGTCCCTGAATACCGTTTTCGCCCTCCAACTGTTCGGTAAGCCTCGATTGCTGTTGGTGGTGTTCAATTGCCTGTTCAAACAACCGTTTAGAAGCCTCACCTTTGGCTTTCATCGCCTGCTCAAAATAGCAACGACCAAGCCAGAACTGAATATTATTTTGTTCCTGAATCTGGCTATTTTTATTTTCAATTTGATTTAAAGCCTGGCTCAGTTTTGTAATTGCTTCATTAAATTTCTTATCCCTGAATAAATCTATGCCTTCTTTAATTAAACTTTGAATACTCATCGTTTTATTCCCTTTTTAAAACAATCTCTTGAATACTGCACAATCTCAATGTGCTTTTCCCCAATTCATACCCGCGCCAACCTCTGCTATCAGCGGCACTTTCAATATCCCTTCATCCACTTTCGCCATCATCTGCGGCAGTTTTTCTTTGACTAAATCCAGTTTGATTTCAGGCGCGTTCAGCACCAGTTCGTCATGCACCTGCATCATCAATTTGCTTTTCAGGCCGTCTGAAAGCCAGCGGGATATGTCTGTCATGGCGCGTTTGATGAGGTCGGATGCGGCGCCTTGCATGGAGGTGTTGATGGCGGCGCGTTCGGCTCCGGCGCGGGCGGTGGCGTTTTTGTTGCGGATGTTGGGCAGGTAGAGGCGGCGGCCGGACGGGTTCTCGACGAAGCCTTGGGCTGCGGCTTGTTCTTTGGTGCGCTGCATGTATTCGGCGACGCCGGGGTAGAGGGCGATGAAGGTTTTGGCGGACAGGCTGCCTATACCCAGCGACTTGGCGAGGCCGTATTGGCCCATACCGTCAATCAAGCCGCGAAGTTGATGGTTTTGGCAGAGTTTGGCTGTGAGGGGCGAAAGCCCGGGAATCGGAATGAGCTGCAAGGTGCAAACCGCAGACGGGCCTTAGGACACGGCAAGGATGTGCAACGCCGCAGGCTGCCCGAGGCCGCGCTTTTCACACTCACGGGCAGACTTTGAACAGGTTCCAAGAGGCCCGCCCGCCCCATGAAATGCCGGTTCCATGAACAACGAAGGCCCGGAGGCTACGCAGATCAGGCGTAGTGCCGGGCCTTTGGGATGACGGGAGCGCCGCTGGCAGCCTGATTTCTGCTGCCGGAAAGACTCGCTTCAGTCTTGCGACTTGGGCTTGATGACCTGGCGGCCACGGTAAAAGCCGTTGGGGCTGATGTGGTGGCGCAGGTGGATTTCGCCCGTGGTGGGTTCTTCTGCAATGCCGGGGGCGGTGAGGGCATTGTGCGAGCGGTGCATTCCGCGCTTGGAAGGCGATTTTTTGTTCTGTTGAACAGCCATGATGGCTCCTTGTGAAACTGCCGCCAGCGCGGCGCGGGCGGCAGAGCGTGAAAGAGATGGAAAAACGAGCTGGCACCGAGATGCCAAAGCGGCGGATTATAGCCAGCTCACGCTTTCGCGCCATTGGCAGGGCCGCTCTCGCTTCCGTCCTTGAGCGCGGCCAGCGCGGCAAACGGGCTGGGGCGGCGGGCCGCCGCGTCAAAGCCTTCGGACTGGGCCGACATGGGCACGTGTTCCGGGCAGGCGTTTGCGTGGCGCGGCGTCAGCGGCAGCGCCATCAGCAGCTCGTCTTCAATCAGGGCGTGCAGATTCAGCCGGGGCGCGAGCGCCAGCACATCCACGTCTTCGGCCTGTTCGTCCAGCCGGGCTGCGGCTTCTTCGCTGGCGGCGAAGGCAAAGCGCCGGTCCACCGTCACGGGCGTGCGCACGCTGCCCAGGCACAGCTGGCAGGCCAGCGGCAGCTCGGCCTGCGCTTGCAGGTGCAGGGCGGGCAGCACGCCCGCGCCTGGCAGCGCCAGCCGCAGACCACGGGCCAGCCAGCGCACCTGCACGCCTTCCGGCGCAGGCAGGCAGTCTTGCGCCAGGCGCGGGTATTGCTCCAGCGGGCTGACGCCCTGCAGGCGGCTGGCCGTGGCCGAGAAAGAGGCCACGTCAAGGGATTCGGGGGCGTAGTCGGATTGCATCGGGGGAGTGTAGGGCGGGCGGCCTGCGTTCCGTGCTGGCCGGGAATGGCGTTCATTTCCGGTCAGCTTACGCTACTTGATTAATAGCGAGATGTCCTAGTGAAATGTGCGCAGAGCGGTATTTCAGAGCCATGAATTTGCTCCTGTTTTTGATGTATGCAGCCGTCCTAGACAATCGCGCCTTCGCTTCTTCGCAAAAGGACTTTCCGGATCATGACCCGCCAGTATTTCGGCACCGACGGCATACGCGGCACGGTGGGGCAGCCGCCCATCACGCCTGATTTCGTGCTGCGCCTGGGGCACGCCGTGGGCCGCGTGCTCAAGCGCCAGTCACAAAGCGCACAAGGCCAGTCAGGCAGCCCGCTCGTGCTCATTGGCAAAGACACGCGCATTTCCGGCTACATGCTGGAAAGCGCGCTCGAATCGGGCCTGAACTCCGCTGGCGTGGGCGCGCTGCTGCTCGGCCCCGTGCCCACGCCCGCCGTGGCCTACCTCACGCGGGCGCAGCGCGCCAGCCTGGGCGTGGTCATCAGTGCCAGCCACAACCGCTACGCCGACAACGGCATCAAGTTTTTCAGCGCCGATGGCGCCAAGCTGCCCGACGAATGGGAGCAGCAAGTGGAAGCGGCGCTGCAAGAAGCCCCGCAATGGGTGGAATCGGCCGCGCTGGGCCGCTCGCGCCGGCTGGACGACGCGGCGGGCCGCTACATCGAGTTCTGCAAAAGCACTTTCGGCGCAGATTTAAGCCTGCGCGGGCTGAAGATCGTGGTGGACGCCGCCCACGGCGCGGCCTACCAGATCGCCCCTGCCGTTTTTCACGAGCTGGGGGCCGAAGTCATCGCCATTGGCAACCAGCCTGACGGCCTGAACATCAACGACGGCGTGGGCGCCACGCACCCGCAGGCCTTGCAGCAGGCCGTGCGCCAGCATGGCGCGCACATCGGCATTGCGCTGGATGGCGACGCCGACCGCCTGCAAATGGTGGATGGGCACGGGCGCCTTTACACCGGCGACGAGCTGCTTTACCTGCTGGCGCTGCACCGGCTGGAGCAAGGCGCGCTCCTGGCGGGCGTGGTGGGCACGCTCATGACCAACATGGCCGTGGAACTGGCGCTGCAACAGCGCGGCCTGCAACTCGTGCGCGCGAAAGTGGGCGACCGCTACGTGCTCGAAGAACTGATGGCGCGCCGCTGGCCGCTGGGCGGCGAAGGATCGGGCCACCTGCTCGTGCTGGACAAGCACACCACGGGCGACGGCATCGTCAGCGCCTTGCAAGTGCTCCACGCGCTGGTGCAAACGGGCCGCACGCTGGCCGAGGCGCTGGCAGGCGTGCAGCTTTTTCCGCAGCCGCTCATCAACGTGCGCCTGGCCCCCGGCCAAGACTGGCAAAACAACCCCCGCCTGCAACAGGCCACGCGCGCCGCCGAAGCCGAATTGGGCCGCGCGGGCCGCGTGCTCATTCGCGCCAGCGGCACCGAGCCGCTGGTGCGTGTGATGGTCGAGTGCCCCGATGCCGCCCAGGCCCAGCGCCTGGCCCAGTCGCTGGCCGATGCCTTGCGGGCGGGCTGAAAGCCCGTAGCTGGCGCGGCCTTGGGCGCTATGCGGCGTTGCGAATCTTCGCCGGGCAACCCAAGCCCGTCTGTGGTTTGAGCCTTGCAGCCCATCCCAATCCGCTTCTTCACGCTCCTTCACCCCTTGCGGGCCAAACTTCTGAACAGAATTTCCCTGCGCAATCAACAGCCCTGAACGGCGGCCGTAGTGGCGTATTTGAGCCAGACGTTCACGGCGTGCGCCTGAAAAGCTGCTGCGCGATGCGCAGCGCCACCAGCAGGGAAAGCACCGGCACCGACAGCGTGTACCACCACTGCGGCAGGCCCAGGCCGGGGGAAGTCACGCCGGTTTCATAGTCGTCCCAGAACATCAGCGCCCCCTGCCAGGCCAGCACGCCAAACACCGCCAGCGCGCACAGCAAGGCGAAGCGCCGCTGCCAGCGCCGCCAGCGCGGCGGCAACTTGTCCGCCAGAAAAGTGATGGCCAGGTGATGCCCGCGCGTGAACGCCGTGGCCGCGCCCACGAAGGTGAGCGCCACCAGCAGAAACACCGAGAACTCTTCCGTGAACGCCAGCGAAATGCTGCTGAGGTAGCGCGTGAGCACATTCGCCAGCGTGATCAGGCACAGCGCCGCCATGATGGCTGCGGCCACCGCCTCCTCCACATGAAAAGGGCGCGGCGGGCGCGCCGCCGGGCCGCCCGCCTCTGGCGCAACAGGCGGCATATCGGGCGGCATATTGGCGGGCGGCATGGCGGGCGATTGCATTTGCCTTTCGCTCATGGCCGGCCCTTACTGGCGCGAAGCGGCCACTGCCTGCTGCGCCTTGCGCACCAGGTCAGCGCCAATCACGGGCGTCCACTTCTCGATCACCGGCTGCGTGGCGCGCGCGAAAGCTTGCTGCTCCCCGGGCGTGAGCACTGTCACCTTCGCGCCAGCGGCGGCGGCCTCTTTCAGCAGCGCGTCGTCGCTGCCCGTCACGCCCTTGCGGGCATCGGCGATTTCAGCCCTGGCCGCTTCAATGGCCGCCTCGCGCACGATTTTCTGGTCTTCAGGCGACCAGCTCTTCCATGCTTTTTGCGAGACGGCGAAAACCAGCGGGTCATTCACGTAATTCCATTTGGTCAGATATTTCTGGTTCAGCCCCGTCATTTTGGCCGCCACGAAGATGGAAACCGGGTTTTCCTGCCCGTCCACCGCGCCGCTTTGCAGCGCCGGCTGCGCATCGGCAAATGACATTTGCGTGGGGTTGGCTCCCAGCGCCGCGTAAATGTCATTGAAAATGGGCGAGCCGACCGTGCGGAATTTCATGCCCTTCAAATCTTCCGGCTTGCGGATTTCACGCTTTGAATTGCTGATTTCACGCGCGCCATTTTCACCCCAGGCCAGCGGCACCACGCCGCGCTTTTCCACCAGCGCGAAAAGCTCCTTGCCCACTTCGCCGTCAATCAGTGCGTCAAACGCCTTTTCATCCGGCACCAGAAACGGCAGCAAAAACAGATTTAGCTCCTTGATGTGCGGCGCCCAGTTGATGACCGAGGACACATTGAAATCCAGCGTGCCCTGCCGCAGCGCCGTGAATTCGCGCGTGGTCTCGCCGCCCACCAGCGAAGAGCCGGGATACCACTTCACATGAATGCGCCCGTTCGTGCGCTCATTCACCAGCTTCGCCCACAGCTCGGCCCCGCGCCCCAGCGCAAAGGCATTGTTCACATTGGTGGACATCCGGTATTCCGGCTTGTACGGGCCTTGCGCCCATACGGCGGGCGCGGCGGCCAGCGTGGCAGCAGCGGCCAAAGCAGTCATCAGGATTTTGAAAACGGGTTTCATAGGTGTTGCTCCAACAAGGAAAAGAGAGGGAAGAGGCCGTGCGGCATCAGGGCTGGAAACAGGATTGAGGGCAGTGCTGAAATCAGTGCCAAAAAGGCCGTTGGTCCCCGTGGAATCTGCGCGGGCAGCTATCAAATTTGAAGTGAATGGGGCTTTGCGCCAGCAATGCGCGGCCTCACCGCCGCAGCAGCGCACGGGCCGCTGCGGCCACTTTTTCCGCTCCCACGCGCGACTCGTCTTCCAGCGCGGGCGCGTAGCCCACGGGAATGCGGGGCGCGCCCAGGCGGGCGACTTTGGCGCCGGTGTGTTCAGCCACCGTGGCGGCCACTTCGGCGCCAAAGCCGGCAACCTGCACGGCCTCATGGGTGACGAGCACGCGGCCCGTGCGGGCGGCGGCTTCAAGCACGGCGCCCTGGTCCCAGGGCCAGAGGGTGCGCAAGTCCAGCACTTCGGCGTGTATGCCTTGCTGCGCCAGTTGCTGCGCGGCTTCTTGCGCCACAAGGGCCTGGCGCGACCAGGCGACGATGAGCAAGTCCTGCCCTTCGTGCAGGCGGGCGGCCTTGCCCAGCGGCACGGCATGGCCTGCGGGCACTTCGCCCTGGCGGCTCCAGAGTTCCTTGTGCTCCATGTAAACCACGGGGTCGCCGCTGGCCAGCGCCGCGTGCAGCAGGCCGTAGTTGTCGGCGGGCGTGGCGGGGGCGGCGACGGTCAGGCCCGGTATGTGCGCGAACCACGCTTCCAGCGACTGCGAGTGCTGCGCGGCGGAGGCGCTCCACAGCCCGATGGGCATGCGCATGACAAGCGGCACGCGGCCCTGGCCGCCGAACATGAAGCGGTTTTTGGCGGCCTGGTTCACCACTTCGTCGATGGCGCACAGCGCGAAATCAACCACGCGCAGCTCCACCACGGGGCGCAGGCCTGCCAGGGCCATGCCCACGCCCGCGCCGACGATGGCGGCCTCCGAAATGGGTGTGTCCATGATGCGTTCAGGGCCAAAGCGTTTCACCAGCGGCTGGCCGTTCGGATCGTCCGGATCGCGGTACTGGCCGAACACGCCGCCCCGGCCCAGGTCTTCGCCCAGGGCGAGCACGCGCTCATTGGCCTGCATGGCTTCAGCCAGCGCCAGCGCGGCGGCCTGCGCGTAAGTGAGGGTGCGCGCTTGCGTCATTTCCAGACTCCTTCGCCGGTGTTGGCGATTTCCTGATAGGCCGCCTCGCGGGCGGGGAAAGGGGCGGCTTCGGCGGCGGCCAGGGCGGCGTCAATTTCGGCCCTGGCCTCGCGCTCGATGGCATCGGCCTGCGCAGCCAGGCCCTGCCGCTCCAGCGCGGCGCGGGCGCGGCGGATGGGGTCGTCCGCCAGGGCGCGCTCCACGTCCTGCGGCTTGCGGTAGGCGGCTTTATCGACGGAGACGTGGCCCTTTTGCCGCTCGGTCATGGCGTGCAGCAGGCGCGGGCCGCTGCCGCCGCGCACTTGGGCAATCAGGCGGCCCGCTTCGCGGCAGACGGCCTGCACGTCATTGCCGTCCACCTTCACGCCAGGCACGCCCAGCGCGGCGGCGCGCCCGCTCGCGCCTTCGCCGCCTGTCATGGGGGCCGATTCAGTGGTGGCGGAAATGCGGTTGTCCTCGCACACGAAGAGCACGGGCAGCCCGTACACCACGGCCCAGTTCAGCGCCTCCAGAAAGGGGCCGCGATTGATGGCCCCGTCGCCAAAAAAACTCACGGCCACCTCGCCCCGCCCGCGCTGCTTGAGCGCGTGCGCAGCGCCTGCCGCTATGGCCAGGCCCGCAGCCACCACGCCGTTGGCGCCCAGCATGCCCACGGAAAAATCGGCAATGTGCATGGAGCCGCCCTTGCCCTGGTTGTAGCCCGTGGCGCGGCCAAACAGCTCGGCCATCATGCGCGCCGGATCGGCCCCTTTGGCCAGCGTGTGGCCGTGGCCGCGATGGGTGGACGTGATGAGGTCCGAAGGGCGCAAATGCGCACACACCCCCGCCGGCACGGCCTCCTGCCCCGTGGACAGATGCAGCGGCCCGCGCACCAGCGCCGGCTTGGCCGAGGCGCTCAGGCCCCAGGCCTGCACGCCGCCCTGGCTGGCCTCTTCGGCGGCATCTTCAAAAGCGCGTATGCGCACCATCGTGCGATACAGCGAAAGCAAATCGGTCATGAAAAAGACTTTGGTGGCAAAGCGGCAAATTATCCTGGCCAGACCTGCCGCGCAAAGGACTGCTTCAGACTGTTTGCTCATATGTTTATGGCCGCGCGGCAAGGCGGCCGGCCGGGGCCGCGCCTGCGTCGCGGCGGCTGATGAGCCGCCCGCGCGCTTTTTCACGCTTTTGCCGGAAAAGACGTTTCTGAAAATGCATTCGCCCGGATTTGTGTTCTTGCAATAAATACTTGGCAAATATCTTTCCGTTTATGGCTGCGCGAATGAAATACAAATAAGCCTGTCGCGCCGGAGGCATTCGCAATAGAATATTTATCGAATAATGCAATTCACGCAAAACCATCATTTCCACTCGCTTTGCTCCATCATGACTTACACCGTTTTGATTCCCGCCCGCCTGGCTTCCACGCGCCTGCCGAACAAACCTCTGGCTGATGTGGCGGGCAAGCCCCTGGTGGTGCGCGTGGCCGAGCGCGCCTTGCAAAGCCGTGCCGCGCAAGTGGTGGTGGCGGCGGACGCGCCGGAAATCCTGGCCGCCTGCGCCGCGCACGGCGTGCGGGCCGTGGGCACCCGCGCCGGCCACCCCAGCGGCAGCGACCGGCTGGCCGAAGCCTGCGCCCTGCTGGGGCTGGATGGCGATGACGTGGTGGTGAACGTGCAAGGCGACGAGCCGCTGATCGACCCCGCGCTGATCGACGCCGTGGCCGCCCTGCTGCCCGCCATGCCCGCAGCGCAAATGGGCACCGCCGCGCATGCCATCGACAGCGTGGCCGATTTCGTGAACCCCAATGTGGTGAAAGTGGCAACCGACGCGCAGGGCCTGGCGCTGACCTTCAGCCGCGCCCCGCTGCCCTGGTGGCGCGATGGCTTTGCCAGCGGCATTCACGCGCTGCCGCAGCCTGCGCCGCTGCGCCACATTGGCATCTACAGCTACCGGGCGGCGTTTCTGCGCGGTTTTCCGCAAATGCCGCCCGCGCCCATTGAGCAGACGGAATCGCTGGAGCAATTGCGCGCGCTCTGGCACGGCCACCGCATTGCCGTGCACATGACTGCCAGTGCGCCCGGCGCGGGAGTGGACACGCCAGAGGACCTGGCCCGCGTGCGGGCCGTTTTCGCGCGCCAGCCGCAGGAGCAGCGCGGCTGACGGATGAAGCGGAGCTTTCAGCGCGGCCCCCGCCCGCCAGCGGTAAGCCAAAAACAGGAGCAAATTCAGGAGGTCGAAAACACCGTCTTGCGCAATATCCACTAGGACATAATGCTATGGATATAAGAGCGAAAAACTGGTAAGTCTCTGCGGCCTGCCGGGCAAACGCTTTCTACAGAACCTGTTCACTGTCTGGGCGTGAGAGGCGCGAATCGGAGCCGGGGAGGGCGACAGGGCGCAAGCCGCAGCCCGGCGAGATGTTCGCAACGTCCACACCGAGGCCGCGCTTTTCGTTCGCGCTTTTCGTGCCCACGAACAGACTGCGGGCCAGGCTTGCGGGCTTTCAGTAGCGGTAGCTCACACGCAGCCAGAAGGCGCGGCCCGGCTCGTTCAGGCGCGATAGCGGCTCGACCAGCGAGCGGGGCGTGCCTGGAGCGGCGCCTGCGGACAGATGCTCGCTGTATTGGCGGTTGAACAGGTTGTCGATGCCTGCGCTGAACGTCAGGCCGCGCCGGATCTGCCAGCTTGCGTCGAGCGACACCGTGGCATGGCCGGGCGTGGGGCCTTGGTCAAAGCCGTCCACGCCGCCCGTGCCGTAGTCGATGTGCTTTTGGCGCATGGCCGCCAGCAGCTTCACGCCTGCCGACAGGCCGCCTTGCGCGTAGCGCGCCTCCAGCGTGGCCGTCAGCGGCGGGCGCTGGGGCAAGCTGGTGTGGCGCGTGAGGTTGAAGCCGCGCACCCAGGCCAGCGAGGCGCCGGCCGACCAGGCGGGCGTGATTTGCGCGTGCGCCTGGGCTTCCAGTCCGAACTGGCGGGCATCGATGTTTTCCACAAAGATGGCAGGCCGCCAGTGAAACAGCAGGTAGTCCCTGGAGCGGCCATAAAAGCCCGACACCTGGGCGCTCCAGCGCCCGCGCTGCATGGCAAAGCCCGCGTCCAGTTGCGTGAGCCGCTCGGGCCGCAGGCTGGCATAGCTGGCGCCGCCCACGCGTTCGTTGATCCACATGTATTCCCAGTAGTCGGGAAAGCGCTGGCTGTGCCCCAGGCCCGCGTAGAAGCTGCCCCACTGCGGCACGTCGCGCTCGTAGCGCACAAAGCCGCTGCGCAGCGTGCGCCGCGAAGCGGCTTTCACTGAAGGCATTTCCATTTCCACGCGGTCCAGCCGCGCGCCGCCTGCCAGGCGCTGCGTGTTGGCTGCGTTCAGCGGCCACAAAAGCTCGGTGAAAGCGCCGGTCTTGGTCACGTCGTGGTACTTCTGCAATTCAATGCGGCGGTAATCGGTGGTGTTGCGCTCAACCACATCCGGCGGCAGGCCCGGCACGCCCATCAGCGAGGGATAGAACATGGCCATGCGGTTGAAGGTGCGCACGCGCTGGCGGTCCAGCCCCAGCGTCCAGATCACGTTTTTCGCCGGCTCCAGATCCACGCTCAAGCGCCCCTGATCCAGCTTGTTTTGCGGGTTCATCACCATCAGGATGCCTTCCCACGAAGGGTGGATGGTGCGCATGCTGTAGTTGTCCATCACATGATCGGCGTGGCTGTGGTGGATGAAGGCGTCAATGCGCTTGACCCAGGGCGAGACGGCCTGTTTTTCCAGCTTCAGCTTCCACCAGGCGCGGTGCAGGCGCGTGGCGTCGGAGTGGCGGTCGGCATAGTCCGCCTGCCCGTCGCTGGCGCCGCCCGCCAGCTCCAGCAGCGTGCGCGCGTCAGGCGTCCAGCCCAGCGCCGCATCGCCGCTCCAGCGCCGCCAGGCCGAATGCACCCGCAGGCCCGCGCCGTCTTTGTACGACTGGCTTTCCGAGCGCGTGGCGCCTACGCGCCCGTACCACTGCGCATGGCCTGCCAGCACTTCGGCCATCTGGTCATTGCGCCCGAAGCTGCCTGCCAGCGCCGCGCCGTCAAAGCGGATGCCGGGCTGCTCGAAAACGGGCCTGCGCCGCTTGAACTCCACCACGCCTGCCGACATGCCCGCGCCGTGCGACACGCTTTGCGGCCCCTTGATGAGTGTGACTTGCTCGTAGGCATCAGGGTAGATGTACGACAGCGGCGAATCCATGCGCTGCCAGCAGCTGCCGTACAGCTCCACGCCATCGGCCAGGATGCCCAGCCGCGAGCCAGACATGCCGCGCAGCACCGCCTCCGAGTTTCCGCCGCCCTTGCGCAGCGCCGCAAAGCCCGGCATGCGCGTCAGAAAGCGCGCCGCATCGGCGCTTTGCAGCGGCTGCCTGGCCGAACGCGTTTCAACCTGCGTTTGCAAAGCAGGCGTCTCGCGCCGGCCCTGTACCACCACCGTGGCCAGCTGCGGCGCGGCTTCTTCCTCATCCGCCGCGCGTTTGCGCACCGCGCTCCCTTCTTCAGCCCACGCAGCCTGAAAGCCTTGAACGAGCAGCGGCAATAGGGCACAGAAAATGGCTTTTTTCATTTGCGAAATCCTTTTCAACTGCAATTTCGACCCGTGAGCGGATAATAACCGCTTAAACCATTTTCAATCAGGCGGCGGCAATATATAAAGGCAAACATGATTTGATATTGATTGATTTTCTCGGGAAATGAATTGATGTTTGTGAATTCATCCAGCTGCGCGCTGAATTCATTTGCCAGAAATCAATCATCCCTGCCAGCAGCGCCGCCTCCGTCAGGAACCATGCACGCGGCCCGTCTGAGAACCTGCCCATGATCTGGCCTCGACGGGGGCGGCCAGCCCGCACTCCCCGCATGCGGGCGCAGGCCGCCTGCTACAGTCCCCGCCTTCACACTTTGACCGAGGAACACACATGAGCACTGCCCCGAAGAACGCGCCGCCTGCCAATGCCGCTGAAGAAAAAGCCAAGGCGCTGCAAGCCGCGCTGGCGCAGATTGAAAAGCAGTTTGGCAAGGGCGCGATCATGCGGCTGGGCGAGGGCGAGAAGGCGGAAGACATCCAGGTGGTGTCCACCGGCTCGCTGGGGCTGGATGTGGCGCTGGGCGTGGGCGGGCTGCCGCGCGGGCGGGTGATTGAAATCTTCGGGCCTGAATCCAGCGGCAAAACCACGCTCACGCTGCAAGTGGTGGCCGAAATGCAAAAACTCGGCGGCACCTGCGCTTTCATCGACGCCGAGCACGCGCTGGACACCAGCTACGCCGAAAAACTGGGCGTCAAACTCTCGGACATTCTCATCAGCCAGCCCGACACGGGCGAGCAGGCGCTGGAAATCGTCGATTCGCTGGTGCGCTCCGGCGCGGTGGACCTGGTGGTTGTGGACTCGGTGGCGGCGCTGGTGCCCAAGGCCGAAATCGAGGGCGACATGGGCGACAGCCTGCCCGGCCTGCAAGCGCGCCTGATGAGCCAGGCGCTGCGCAAGCTCACGGCCAGCATCAACCGCACCAACTGCACGGTGATCTTCATCAACCAGATTCGCATGAAGATTGGCGTGATGTTCGGCAGCCCCGAAACCACCACGGGCGGCAACGCGCTGAAGTTCTACGCCTCGGTGCGGCTGGACATCCGCCGCACTGGCTCCATCAAGAAGGGCGAGGAGCCGATTGGCAATGAAACGCGCGTGAAGGTGGTGAAAAACAAAGTCAGCCCGCCTTTCAAGCAGGCGCAGTTCGACATCCTCTACGGCCAGGGCATCAGCCGCGAAGGCGAAATCATCGACATGGGCGTGGAAGCCAAGGTGGTGGAAAAGTCTGGCGCCTGGTACGCCTACCAGGGCGAAAAAATCGGCCAGGGCCGCGACAACGCCCGCACTTTCCTGCGCGAAAACCCGGAGCTGGCGCGCGAAATCGAGAACAAGGTGCGCGAGTCGCTGGGCATTGCCGCGCGGCCAGCGGCCGTGGCTGCACCCGATGGCCTTGATGCCAAGCCCGCCAAGGGCCGCAAAGCCGCTGCCGATGGCGGCGAGGGCGAAGCCGCTGCGCCGCAGCCATGAGGCGCTGCCATGGGAACAGGCTCTGAAAACCTGTTCAAAGGACAGCCTCTCAGGCCGCTGCTTCCGTTGTGCTGACGCGCACTTGGCCCGTTAGCAGCTTGTGAACGGGGCAGGCATCGGCAATTTGCATCAGGCGGGCGCGCTGTCCGGCATCCAGATCACCCTCCAGCCGGATCACGCGCGCGATGTCATTGCCCGCGCCCGCCTCGGGCTTGCCCTGGGGATTGAGCTGCAAATCCACCGTCACGCCGGTCAGCGGCCAGCCTTTGCGCTGGGCGTACATGCGCAAGGTGATGGCGGTGCAGGCGCCCAGCGCGCCCAGCAGCATGCGGTCAGGCGTGGTGGCCGTGTTCTGGCCGCCTGCGTCTTCAGGCTCGTCAGACAGCCATTGGTGGCCCAGGTTGTCATTCAGCTGAACGCGGTAAGGCTGCGGCAGCTGGGTGACGGCGACAGCGGCGTGAGGATGGTTCATGTTGGTCTCCTGGCAAGATGGTTTCGTGCAATTCGAACGGCGGGCCGCCCGCGTAAAAAGCAGCGTGTGAGAGCGGCCCGGGCGCATTTTCCGGCAGCGCCGGAGCCAGGCTGTTTCCCGCGCGCTGGCAAAGAGCAAGCCGCCCAGCCGCCTCAAGTGCCTGAATCCAGGCCGGGCATCAGGGCGCCGCTGATTAGCTCTTCTATTTATAGCTAGACGTCCTAGTGCATAAAGCGCAGAACGGCATTTTCATACCCCTGGATTTGCTCCTTTTTTGATGTTCTTGAATGGGTGAAGCCAGCCTGAGCGCCTGTTTGCTGCTTGTCTGCGGCGAAAAGTGCGGACTCGGGCACTCGTGGGTGTTGCAAACGCTTCGCCGGGCAGCGTGTGATTCATCAGGCTTGCCTGCGGCTCGCGCCTTGCCAACGCATTCTGATTCGCTGCCACACCCCGGCGTTCTTTTTGCCCGGTTGCGCATTTGTTTTCATGAAAATGAATTTCGGAAAATTTTGAAAATCAACGGCATTGGCGGACTGATTTTTGATAATGACCTGAAAATGCCGCAAAACAAATCGGCGCCTTTTGTGTTCCGCCCTGCGTCTGATTGAAAAACAAGGCATGGATGGCAGGGCGCAAAGAAGGCAAAGAGGGGCGGCGCTACAATTCACCATTTTTCGCGGCGCTTTTGCCGTATTCCGCTCATTGAAATAATCCCGGTCATGTCTGATATCTCCGCACTTCCAGCTTCCAGCGCAGCCGCGCGTGAAATTGCCGCCCGGCAAGGCTTGCAGCCCGTGGCGCAGGGTATTGCGCCAGTGCATGAAATCGTGGCGGAACTCAAGGCCGGCCGCATGGTGATTCTGGTGGACGAGGAAGACCGCGAGAACGAGGGCGATCTGGTGCTGGCGGCCGATTTCGTGACGCCGGAGGCCATCAACTTCATGGCCACGCACGCGCGCGGGCTGATTTGCCTGACGCTCACGCAAGAGCGCTGCCAGCAGCTAGGCCTGTCGCCCATGAGCCAGCACAACGGCGCGCGTTATGGCACGGCTTTCACCACGTCTATCGAGGCGGCCGAGGGCGTGACCACCGGCATTTCAGCCGCCGACCGCGCGCGCACCATCAAAACGGCGGTGGCGCGGCAGGCCAGGCCGCAAGACCTGGTGCAGCCGGGGCATGTGTTTCCCATTCAGGCCGTGCAAGGCGGCGTGCTGATGCGCGCCGGGCACACCGAGGCCGGGTGCGATTTGACGCGCATGGCCGGCTGCACGCCCGCTGCCGTTATTTGCGAAATCATGAATGCCGACGGCACGATGGCGCGGCTGCCCGATTTGCAGCTTTTCGCCGCGCAGCACGGGCTGAAGATCGGCACGATTGCCGATTTGATTGAGTACCGCAGCCGCAATGAAACGCTGGTGAGCCGCGTGGCCGCGCGCCCCATGATGACGGCGCATGGCGAGTTCATGGCGCAGCTGTGGCGCGATACGCCCAGCGGCGCGCTGCATCTGACGCTGACCAAAGGCCAGTGGCAGCCTGATGAAGAAGTGCCCGTGCGCGTGCACGAGCCGCTTTCGGTGCTGGACGCGCTGGAGCCGGGCCGCGCCATGCACTCCTGGAGTGTGGATGCGAGCCTGGCCTTCATCGCCAAGACTGGGCGCGGCGTGGCCGTGCTGCTCAATTGCGGCGAAAGCGCCGATCAGCTGCTGGCGCAGTTTGAGGGCAAGGCGCGCGCCAGCCACGCGCCCGAGCGCGGACGCATGGATTTGCGCAGCTACGGCGTGGGCGCGCAAATCCTGCGCGAGCTGGGCGTGCGCCGCATGCAGCTGCTGGGCATGCCGCGCCGCCTGCCGAGCATGGCCGGCGGCTTCGGGCTGGAGGTGACGGGGCATCTTTCACCGCAGCAAGAGCCGCAGGCGCAAGGCTGAAGCCGCTGCGTCGGCTGCTCCTGCCTTATTCATCCCACTGAACTGATTCACAAGAGAAAGAGCTTTTTCATGTTTGAAGCCAATCGCGGCGCGGCGCCCCAGCTGGACGGCGCAGGCCTGGTCATCGGCATCGTGCAGGCGCGTTTCAATGCCGGTATCACGCAGGCGCTGGCCCAAGGCTGCCTGCAAGAGCTGGCGGCGCTGGGCGTGGCCGCCGCCGACATCACGCATGTGCAAGTGCCCGGCGCGCTGGAAGCGCCGCTGGCGCTGCACGCGCTGGCGGCCACGGGCCGGTTTGACGCGCTGGTGGCGCTGGGCTGCGTGATTCGCGGCGAGACCTACCACTTTGAGCTGGTGGCCAATGAATCGGGCGCGGGCGTGTCGCGCGTGTCGCTGGATCACGGCCTGCCCATTGCCAACGCCATCATCACCACCGAGGACGAGGCGCAGGCCATCGCCCGTCTGGACAAGGGGCGCGAAGCCGCCCGCGTGGCCGTGGAAATGGCCCGCCTGCTGCAAAAGGTGCGGGCATGAGCGGCGGCTTTGGCATGAACGGCGGCAATGGCGCCAGCGGCGCGGGTGAAGTGTTCATTCCCGGCCTGGGGCCGCAGCCTGACCCAGCCACAGACGCTGGCGACACCCCGAAAGCCCGGAGAACCGCCAGGCCGCCCAAACTCACGGGCGGCACACGCAAATCCTCCATCAAGTCGGCCCGTTCGCGGGCGCGTGAATTTGCCTTGCAGGGGCTGTATCAATTTCTGGTGGGCAAGGGCGAAGCCAGCGCGATTGACGCCTTCACGCGCGATCTTTCCGGCTTTCACAAGTGCGACTCGGCCCATTACGACGCGCTCCTGCACGGCTGCATCGAGCAAAGCCAGGAGCTGGACGCGCTGATCGAGCCGCAGCTGGACCGCAGGCTGGCCGAGCTCTCGCCCATCGAGCATGCGTGCATGTGGATGGGCGCATTTGAATTCCTGCGCTGCCCCGACGTGCCCTGGCGCGTGGTGCTGAACGAATACATCGAGCTGGCCAAGGACTTTGGCGGCACCGACGGGCACAAATACGTGAACGCCGTGCTCAACGGCATGGCGCCCCGCCTGCGCCCGCACGAGGTGCAGGCCGACCGCGCCGCAGGCAAGGCCAGCAAAGGCGAGAGCAGGCCATGAGTTTTCGCCCCTCGCAGCGCGCGCAGCGCATCGAGCCTTTTTACGTGATGGAAATGGCCAAGCACGCCGCCGCGATGCAGACGCAAGGCGGGCCGCCCATGATCCGCCTGAACATAGGCGAGCCAGATTTCACCGCCCCGCCGCTGGTGCAAGAGGCCGCCGAACGCGCCATACGCGAGGGGCGCACGCAATACACCCACGCCTGCGGCCTGCCCGGGCTGCGCGAGCGCATCAGCGGCTGGTACGCCAGCCGCTTTGGCGTGAGCGTGCCCGCCAGCCGCATCATCGTGACGGCAGGCGCTTCGGCTGCACTGCAACTGGCCTGCCTGGCCCTGCTGGACGAGGGCGACGAAGTGCTGATGCCCGACCCCTGCTACCCCTGCAACCGCCAGTTTGTCGCCGCTGCGGGCGCGCGGGCCGTGCTGCTGCCCGCCTCGGCGCAGGCGCGCTTTCAGCTGGATGCGCGGCACGTGCAGGCCGCCTGGGGCGCGCGCACGCGCGGCGTGCTGCTGGCTTCGCCTTCCAACCCCACGGGCACTTCGATTGCTGCCGACGAACTGGCGCGCCTGCACGCCGCCGTGCAAGGCCGGGAAGGCTTCACGCTGGTGGACGAGATTTACCTGGGCCTGAGCTTTGACGCGGCCTACGGCCAAAGCGCCCTGCGCCTGTCGCCCGACATCATCAGCATCAACAGCTTCAGCAAATATTTCTGCATGACAGGCTGGCGGCTGGGCTGGATGGTGGTGCCCCCGCGCATGGCGCAGCTGGTGGAGCAGCTGGCGCAACACCTGTTCATTTGCCCCAGCGCCGTGGCGCAGCACGCCGCGCTGGCCTGCTTTGAGCCTGAAAGCCTGGCCGAATACGAGCGCCGCCGCGCCGAATTCAAGGCGCGGCGCGACTGGTTCGTGCCGCAGCTGACCGCGCTGGGCCTGCAGGTGCCCGTCATGCCAGACGGCGCTTTCTACGCCTGGGCTGATTGCGCCGAAGCCGCCCGCCGCCTGGGCGGCGAAGGCATGAACAGCTGGGACTTCGCCTTCGCCCTGATGGAGCGCGCGCGCCTGGCCGTCACGCCCGGGCGCGATTTCGGCGCCAACGGCACGGCCCGCTGCGTGCGTTTTTCTACCGCCAACGCCCTGCCGCAGTTGCAGGAAGCCGTGGCCCGCATGAAAGCGCTGCTCGCATGACCGCACCCGCCCCCGCCAGCTTCATCTACGCCGCCCGCATTTACTGGGAAGACACCGATGCGGGCGGTATCGTCTATTACGCCAACTACCTGCGCTTTTTCGAGCGCGCCCGCACCGAATGGCTGCGCGCGCGCGGCCTGGGCCAGCGCAGTCTGAGCGAGCAGCAAGGCGGCATGTTCGTCGTCAGCCGCGCCAGCGTGAACTACCTGCATCCGGCGCGGCTGGATGACTGCATCGCCGTCACCGCCACGCTGGAGCAGGCGGGCGCGGCCTCGCTGCTCATCGGCCAGCAAATCTGGCTGCAAGGCGGGCAAACCGATGCGCCTGATGCGCCCGAAGCAGCCCGCGCGGGCCGCCTGCTCGTCACCGGCCAGTTCCGCCTGGCCTGGGTCAGCGCCGAAGGCATGCGGCCCGAACGCATTCCGCCCCTTCTGCTTGAGCGCCTGCGCGGCTGAAGGCTCCGTTTTCACCACACAGCCAAACCAACCATGAACCAGGAACTCTCCATCTTCCAGCTCATCTTGCACGCCAGCTTCGTCGTGCAGGCCGTCATGCTGCTGCTGCTGCTGGTCTCCGTGGCCAGCTGGGCCGCCATCATCCGCAAAGCCTCCGCGCTGCGCGCCATTCAGCGGCAAAACAGCCAGTTCGAGAGCGATTTCTGGTCGGGCGCCAGCCTGAACGACTTGTACGACAACGCCAGCCGCAACGCCGGCCAGATCGGCCCGCTGGAGCGCATCTTCGCCTGCGGCATGCGCGAGTATCAAAAGCTGCGCGAGCGCCGCATCGCCGATCCCGGCACGCTTTTGGACGGCGCGCGCCGCGCCATGCGCGCCAGCTTCCAGCGCGAGATGGACGCCGCCGAAACGCACCTGTCGCTGCTGGCCTCCGCAGGCTCGGTCAGCCCTTACGTGGGCCTGTTCGGCACCGTCTGGGGCATCATGCACGCCTTCACCGGCCTGGCCGGCTTGCAGCAAGTCACCCTTGCCACCGTCGCCCCCGGCATTGCCGAGGCGCTCGTGGCCACGGCGCTGGGCCTGTTCACCGCCATTCCCGCCGTGCTGGCCTACAACCGCTTTGCGCGCGACATCGACCGCCTCGCCACCCGGCAGGAAACCTTCATCGAAGAATTCACCAACATCCTCCAGCGCAACCTCGGCGCTCCGGCGCCTGCTTCCCCAGCCGCCGCGCGCATCTGACGCCCGCCCCAAGGAGAAACGCCCATGCCCGCCGTCGCCTCCCGTGGCCGTGGCCGCCGCTCCGTCAATGAAATCAACATGGTTCCCTTCATTGACGTGATGCTGGTGCTGCTCATCATCTTCATGGTCACCGCCACCGTCATCACCCCTGGCGCCATCAACGTGCCCACCGCTGGCAAATCCTCCCGCCCGCCTGAAAACTACATGATCGTCGCCATTGACGACAAAGGCGTCTACAGCCACAACACGGGCCGCACCGGCGGCAAGGACACCCCCTTGCAGCCCGCCCAGAGCGAAGCCGCCCTCATCGCCAGCGTGCAGCAGGCCCTGGCCGGCCAGCCCGACATGCCCGTGCTCCTGGCCGCCGACAAGAACCTGCCCTACCAGCAAGTCATGAGCCTCATGGGCCGCCTGCGCGAAGCGGGCGTGCAGCGCATCGCGCTCTCCGTGAAATAAGCCCTGCCCTTTTCGGCAGCTACCAAGCAAGGCCCGCCATGCCCGACATGAACCCGGCCCCCGCAGACCCGGCCGAACTCGCCCCGCCGCCCGAACCCAGCCTGCTCACCGCCTTGCCCTGGGCCATTGGCGCACACGTGGCGCTGCTGCTTGTGTTCGCGCTGCTCAGCATGAGCTGGCGGCGCAGCGAAGAGCAAAGCGAAGCCATCGAAGCCGAAATCTGGGCTGCCAGCGTGCAGCAGGCCGCCCCCCGCGCCGTGCGCACCGCCCCGCAGCCCAGGCCCCAGCCCGCGCCAGAACCCAGGCCCAAACCGCAGCCTGCGCCTGAACCCAAACCCAGGCCTCCGGTTCCCCAGCCTGACGCCCGCGAAGCCGACATCGCCCGCGAGCAGAAAGAAAAAGAACAGCAGCGCCAGCGCCAGCTCGAGCAACAGCGCCAGGAAAAACTGCGCCTGGAAAAGGAACGCGCCGAAAAAGAACGGCAGGACAAGCTGCGCGAAGAAAAAGAACGCCAGGAAAAAGAAAAACAGCAGAAAGAACGCGCCGAAAAGGAAAAAGAGCGCCAGAAAGAGAAAGAGCGCCTCGAAAAACAGCTTCAGCAGGAAAAAGAAAAACTCGACCGCGAGCGCCGCGCCGAAGAACGCCGCCAGGCCGAGGCCGACAAAAAAGCCGAAACCGCCCGCCGCGCCGAAGCCCTGCGCCGCATGAACGCCCTGGCGGGCAGCGGCAGCGATGGCGCAGACGCCGGTCGCAGCGGCACAGGCCGCGCCAGCGGCGGCAGCGGCAACGGCCAGGCCGACCGCGACGCCGGCCCTTCCGGCAGCTTCGCAGGCCGCGTCAAAGCCCGCGTCAAGCCCAACATCGTTTTCCCTGACGACATCAACGGCAACCCCGTGGCCGAAGTCGAAGTGCGCACCACCCCCGACGGCACCCTCATCAGCGCCCGCCTGGTCAAGGCCAGCGGCAACCCCGCGTGGGACCGCGCCGTCGTCCGCGCCGTCGAAAAAACCGGCTCCATGCCGCGCGACGTGGACGGGCGCGTGCACACCCAGTTCACCATCGTCTTCAGGCCCTACGACTGAGCGGCGCGGCGGCCCATCGCCGCCAGACATCGCCATCAGACAGCCGCGCCGATCTCCGCCGATTTCTTCGCCTTCCTTCGCTTTCGCAGCCATGTCCGCCGCCCCGTCCGCTCCCCAGCCCTCCCGCCTTCGCCGCGCTCCCGCGCCTGCAATGCCCGCTGCCTGCCTGGCCGCCGAAAGCGGCGCTCTGGTGCGGCTGAACAAGCGCATGGCCGAGCTGGGCCTGGCCTCGCGCCGCGAGGCGGACGAATGGATTGCCAAAGGCTGGGTGCTGGTCAATGGCCAGCCCGCGCCAATGGGCGCCAAAGTCGCCGCTGGCGACCGCATCACCGTCAGCCGCGCGGCAGGGCAGCAGCAAGCAAGCCGCGTCACCATCTTGCTGCACAAGCCCGTGGGCTACGTCAGCGGCCAGGCTGAAGACGGCCACCCGCCCGCCGCCAGCCTGATTGCCGCGCGCAGCCGCTGGGCGGGCGACGCCGTGCGCCTGCGCTTTGCGCCCGCGCAACTGCGCGGCCTGGCCCCGGCCGGGCGGCTGGACATTGACTCCACCGGCTTGCTCGTGCTCACGCAAGACGGGCGCGTGGCCCGCCGCATCATTGGCGAAGACTCGCCCGTGGACAAGGAATACCTGGTGCGCGTGGCCTTCGGCCCCGTCACGCAGAACGTGCAAGCCGCTTTTCCACCGCAGCGCCTGGCCCTGCTGCGCCACGGCCTGAGCCTGGATGGCCAGCCGCTCAAGCCCGCGCAAGTGCACTGGCAAAACCCCGAGCAGCTGCGCTTTGTGCTGACCGAAGGCAAGAAACGCCAAATCCGCCGCATGTGTGAACTGGTGGGCCTGCGCGTCGTCGGCCTCAAGCGCATCCGCATCGGCCAGGTGCGCCTGGGCGCGCTGCCCGCAGGCCAGTGGCGCTATCTGGCCGCAGATGAACGCTTCTGAACGCGCCGCCAGGAGCTGAGCTGGATGACCCTTAAAAAAGGAGCAAATTCAAGGGCATGAAAAACCTGTTTCGCGCTGGATGCACTAGGACATCATGCTATGAAACAAGGAGCTAACAAAGCGGTCAAACCCATGCTGCGCGCAGCTTCAACGCGCCCAGTGGCAGACAGCCCGCAGCGGGCAAAAAAATCCGCCTTTGCTGCAAAAGCTGTGCTTCGGCAGCTTTTGCAGCAAAGGCGGTGAAGCCGCCGCCAGATCGCCCGCACCCCCATGAAATGGCGGGCGGCTGGCAGGGACAGGAGCATCAGTGTGCGTTCAGGCCAGCTTGCGCTGGCCAGCGCTCCATGACCGGAGCAGATGGAATGGTCGTTGCGAGCGGCACATAACGCTTTGACATGGTTCAAAAATAGAAGCGGCCTGGCGCAAGCGCCGCCTGCGCCCTGCATCAAAGACAATGCGCGCCCCTGGCAATTGCCGCGCCGCGCCCTATCTGCCCCAAAAAATCCGTTCGCCATCCGTTTGCCATTTGGCCGCGCGGGGCGGACGGCAAGCCGCAGACCGTCCGGAGCCGCGTTTTTCGCGCCCGTGGACCGATTGCAAACAGGCTCTTATGAGGAATGCCATGTCCCGCCCGTCTTTTCCTGATTCCGCCTCCAACCCGTTCAGCCGCTTTCTGGCCGCCGTGCTGCGCGCGCTGTTCGTGCTGGGGGCGCTGGCGCTGACCATCTTGCTGCTGCTGGCGGTGGCGGTGGTGGTCATCGTCAGCCTGCTGGCGGCGTGGCTTGCCGGACGGCGCGCTTCGCCCGCCGACTTCTGGCAGCAACGCTGGAGCCGCTGGGGCGGCAGCGCCCGCTGGCCGCGCAGCCGCAGCCAGCCCGCCGCCACGCCCGCCGACGCCGTGCAGGACATTGCCTGGCGTGACGTGCCTGCCAACGCAGGCAAAAGCGAAAACGCGGGCGAGGAGCGCTGACCCGGCCCCGTTTTTCCGCGCCCCGCCACATGCCGCTGGCGGCCCGAAAATGCGGGCGGCATACCTGTTTGCCCATCTGTTTGAAAACCAGGAAAGCAGCATGAAACCGTCTGAGGGCCACATTACCTATATTGAATTTCCCGCGCCCAGCCGCGAAAGCTTGCATGCCGCCAGAGCTTTTTATGGCCAGGCGTTTGGCTGGATGTATCAGCCGTGGGGCGATGACTACATGGACACCGCCGGCAGCGGTATTGGCAGCGGCATGACGTGCGACCACCCGCCTTGCAAGCCGCTGGCCGTGATTTATACGGCCGATCTGGAAGCGGCCTGCGCCAAAGTCCGCCAGGCGGGCGGCGCCATCACACAGGAAATATTTGCTTTTCCCGGCGGCAGGCGTTTTCACTTCACCGATCCGGCCGGAAATGAACTGGCGGTGTGGTCAGATAAGTAATTTCAATACGAAGCGCGCGGCGCATTTCTGCCTTGCCCTGGCCCATTCTTCCCCTCGCAAGCGTTTCCTGGCTATCGTGGCTGGGCGGCGTCTGGGCCGCCTACGCGCTGGCGCTGGCCGCGTGGATCGTGCTGCAAAAGCGCCCGCCCGTGGCCACGCTGGCGTGGATTCTGGTGCTCAGCCTCACGCCCGTTGTGGGCCTGGCCGTGTATGCCTACTTTGGCCCGCAGCGCGTGCAGCGCCAGCGGCTCAAGCGCTGGCATTACCGCGCCAGCCTGCTTTCGCAGCACGACTGGCAGGCGCTGCGCGGCCAGCAGGCCGAGCCGCCCGCCTGGGCCTTGCAGCACGCGCGGCTGATCGAGCGCTGCTGCGGCCTGCCCATGTCCGCCTGCCACAGCGCGCGCCTGCTGGGCAGCGGCGGCCAGGCGCTGCAAGCGCTGCTGCAAGCCATTGGGCAAGCGCGCGCGCACATTCATCTGGAGTACTACATCTTCCGGCCCGACGAAACCGGCCAGACCGTGCTGCGCGCCCTGGCGGCCAGGGCGCGCGAAGGCGTGGCCGTGCGCCTGCTGGTCGATGCCATAGGCTCGTTTTCGCTCTACGCCCGCCGCAGCCGCTGCCAGGCGCTGCAAGAGCTGCTGGCCGCAGGCGGCGAGCTGGCGCTGTTTCACCCCGCGCGGCTGGACCGCTTCCGGCCGCTGGTCAATCTGCGCACCCACCGCAAGCTCGTGGTGTGCGACGGGCGCGTGGGCTTCATTGGCGGCGTCAATATCACCGACGAAGAAAACGAAAACGTCTGCGGCGAGCGGGCCTGGCGCGACACGCACCTGGAGCTGCGCGGCGCCGCCGTGCGCTGGCTCCAGTACGTTTTCTTGCAGGACTGGGCCTACGCCAGCGGCAAAACCCCTTCGGCGCATTCCGGCGACACGCTTTTTGGCGCGCCTTCCGGTCTGGCGCGCCTGGCGGCCGATCCGTCCGGCCAGCCTGCGCAGATTCCCGCGCAAGTTCCCGTGCAAATCGTCGCCAGCGGGCCAGACACCGACGGCGAAGCCATCCTGCGCGCGATGGTGGACGCCATTGGCCTGGCGCGCGAACGCATCTGGCTGGCCACGCCCTACTTCGTGCCGACGGAAGAAACCTTGTTCGCCCTCACCAGCGCCGCCCTGCGCGGCGTGCAGGTCAAGCTCATGGTGCCCGCCTGCGGCGACTCACGGCTCACCAGCGCCGCCGCGCGCTCCTACTTTGACGAATTGCAGCGCGCCGGCGTGCTCATCTTTGAATACACCGCCGCCATGTTCCACGCCAAAACCTTGCTGGTCGATGACCGCTACGGCATGGTAGGCAGCGCCAATTTCGACAACCGCAGCTTCCGCCTCAACTTTGAAGCCGCCGCCGTGGTGCTGGATGAAGCCTTCAACGCCGAGCTGGCCGCCATGTTCACGCGCGATCTCTCGCTCTGCCGGCGCGTGCCCGCTCGCCGCCAGCTCTCTTTCAGCCAGCGCCTGCTGGAAGCCACGGCCCGGCTCTTTTCGCGGGTGCTGTAGGAGCCTGCAAGGCGCAGGCAGGGCGTGGGTGAGAGGCAGCTGGGGAGAAGCGGGTTTAGACAGTCATCTGATTTTGCTCCTTTATATGTAGCATTGCGTTTTGGTTCAACCGGTGCAAAAGCCATTTTTCGCCTATTTAGATTTGCTCTCTTTTTTAATTTTTCTGGCGGTTTGCGCGAATACGCACTCATGAGTGCAGCAGCCACGCGGCAGGGCAGGCCATAAATTCCCGCGCGGAATGAAGATTCCCGCCTGGAACCGTCTCCTCACATGAGAATTGCTTGCATTTCATTTCACTTGAGGAGACAAATTCACATGAAACAAGCAGCCTTGCTTTCGCGCGCCTTGCGGTTTTCGTCCTTCTCGTCCTTCTCGTCCTTTTCGCCCCTTTCGCCTGTATCTGCGGCGTGTCTGGTTCTGGCGGCGCTGACGGCCTTGCCCGCGCTGGCGCAGCAAAACGAAGCCCAGGCGCGAGAGGCCCGGGCGCGCGGCGCAAAAGGTGATGAAGCCCCCACGCTGCCCGCCGTGACGGTGCAGGCGCGGCAGGTGCGCGAGAAGGTGCAGGAGCTGCCCTTTACGGTGAATGTGCTGGATGAGGCGCAGCTGGAGGAACGCCGCCTGACCAGCCTGGAAGACGTGCTGCGCGGCACGCCGGGCGTGGAAGTCAATTCCTGGGGCGGGGTGGAAAACGCCAACGTGCGCATACGCGGCGTCGGCTCGCTCTACCAGGGCAGCAGCGACGACAACTCGGTCATCGTGAACATCGACGGCGCGCCCGTGAGCGTGGGCAACGTGGGGCCGGGCACGCTGGATGTGGAGCAGGTGGAAGTGCTCAAGGGGCCGCAAGGCACGCTCTTTGGCCGCAACAGCACAGCGGGGGCCATCAACATTCGCACCCGCAAGCCGCAGCTGGGGCGCTGGGAGGGCAGCGCGCGCGGCGAGGCGGGCAGCAGCCGCCAGCATCTGGCCGAAGGCGTGCTGAACGCGCCGCTGGGCCAGCAGGCCGCTGCGCGCCTGGCGCTGCGCCACAGCGGGCAGGATTACTGGTACCGCAACACGCTCACGGGCCGCCCCGTGTCGCGCCCGCGCGATGAGGCGCTGCGCGCCAGCTTGCTGTGGCAGCCGCAGGCGGCTACCGAAGTGCTGCTGCGCGCCTCGCACCACGAATCGGGCCGCTACCAGAACGCGCTGCGCTTGCGCCACGGCACGGGCCGCTACAGCGATCAGGAACTGACCAGCGCCCATCCGCTGGACGGCAACTTCACCCGCACCGGCCTTTACACGCTGCAAGTGCAGCACGACTTTTCCGGCGCGCAGCTGACCTCCGTCACCAGCCACGAGCGCAACAAAGGCTTCAACATCAACATGACCGGGCGGGAAATGATGCGCCTGTACATGGGCGTGGACATGGACATGCCGCAGGTGCTGGGCTACAAGGGCGACTCGTGGAATCAGGACTTGCGTCTGTCATCGCGCCTTGGCAGCCGCGTCTTCTGGGTGGCCGGGGCCAACGCGCTGCGCCGCGACAGCCGCAACCTGGACGGGCGCAGCTTCTCGGTGGATGCCGATGCGCTGTATGGCGAAACCACCTGGCCTGTGGGCGCCAGCGGCCTGAGCCTGACGGCGGGCCTGCGCCACACGCGCGAGCGCAAGCATTACCAAAGCACGCAAAGCACCCCGGCGGGCGTGGCCAGCGGCAGCGTGCGCGAGCGCTACACCACGGGCCGCGCGGGGCTGGGCTGGGCGCTATCGCCGCAAACCCGCGTTTACCTCACTTGGGCGCGCGGGCACAAATCGGGCGGCTTTTCAGGCTCCGACTTTTCCGATGGCGCGGGCGACGGCAGCTACTACCGCCCCGGCCGGGTGGACAGCGTGGAAGCGGGCCTCAAGCACGAATCCGCCGATGGCCGCCTGCGGCTGGACGCTGCGCTCTTTCACAACCGCATCAAAGACGACCGCATGGCCGCCTTCAACCCCGCCACGCGGCTGACGCGCATGGTCAATGTCGATACCCGCAGCCAAGGCCTGGAAGCGCAGGCCCACTGGCGGCTGGGCGCGGGGCTGACGGCCAGCGGCGGCCTGACCTGGCTGCGCGCGCGCATCGCCAGCGGCGACGTCACCACCCCCATCGGCGTGGTGCGCAATGGTTACCGCTTGCCCGACGTGCCGCGCCTATCGGCCCTGCTGGGTCTGCAATGGCAGCGCCAGCTGACTGCTTTCTGGGGCTTGCGCTCGCCCGCGCTCAACGCACGCCTGACGCTGCGCCACGTGGGCCGGCGCGCCGCCAACGTGGAAAACAGCTTTGATCTGGGCAGCTACCGCAAGCTGGACTTGCGCGTGGGCGTGAGCAGCGGCGCCGTCGAGGTTTATCTGTGGGCCGACAACTTGCTGAACGCCCGCTACGACCTCTACGGCTACTACATGGGCGGCGGCCTGCAAGGCGGCATGTCCGCGCGCGGGCGCAGCGCGGGCGTGGGCGCGGTGTATTTCTTTTGAGCGCCTGCTCAAGTCTGAGCTCCGGAAACCAGCGCCCCAGCGCTTCGCGGCAGACTGGGCCGCTTTCCCTCCGCCTTTGCGCTGCTGCCATGCCCCGTTCCCAACGCCCCTTGCCCGAACCCACCCTGCTGGAAAGCCTGGCGCAGCACATGGCGCCGGGTGCGCTGCCAGCCGCCGTGCTGGACCGCCAGGCGCAAAGCCTGCACGTGCAGCACCCCCTGGGCCACAGTGCGCTGCACGCGCAAGCGCTGGCGGGCGGCAGCCTGCTGGCTTGCGGCATGGCTGGCCGCCTGCGCCAGCGCGCCGAGCGGCCCGGCACGCTGGACGACCCCTACGCGCCCTGCCTGGGCCTGACCGTCGCGCTGGCGGGCCGCATCCAGTGGCAAGACGCCCGTGGCCGCTGGCTGGACAGCGGCGCGGCCGGCAGCGTGCTCAGCCAAAGCGGCCCGCTGCAAGGCGGCTCGGCCTTGTCTGCGGGCGGCTTCTCGCACTGCCACGTGGCCGCCTCGCGCGCGCTGCTGGAGCGCTGGCTGGGCGCGCCTGACTTGCAGGGCCTGCACAGCCAGGCCGCCCGCTGGCTGGAGAGCTGCCTGCGCGGCAAGCAGCGCACCGGCCAGCTCCAGCGCCACGGCCCGCTGTCGCCCGGCATGGCGCAAACCGCCGCCCGGCTTCAGAGCCTGCTGCTTTCCAGCCACGGCGCGTCCACGCTGGCGCAGGCGCTGCAAATCGAAGGGCTGACCCTGGCCCTTATTGGCCAGTGGCTGGAGCAGCCCGGCACGGATGCCGCCGCAAACCACGGCCCCATCGTGAGCGCGCCTGCTTCATTCAACGCAGCCAGCGTCCGCCGCCACGCCCGCTGGCAGCGCGCCGTGGACGACGCCGTGGACATTCTGCGCGCCGAATTCGCCCGCGCCCCTTCCATTGCCGAACTGGCGCGGCGCGTGGGCCTGAACGAGTGCTATCTCAAGCGGCACTTTCGCCAGCGCACCGGCCTGGGCATCGCCGCCTTCGTGCGCCAGCAGCGCATGGCCTGTGCCCTGGCCCTGCTCGAAAGCGGCCCGTGCGCCGTGCAAGACGTGGCCCGCCACGTCGGCTACCAAAGCCTGGGGCACTTCGCCCGCGCCTTCCGCGCCGCGCACGGCTGCCTGCCGTCAGACGTGCGCGCGAACTGAAAATTTCCGGAGAGCCGCCTTGCCTGTCGCTGGCTGCCCGCTGCGGTCCGGGCGCGCGGGCGGATGATGGGCCGGTGAAACCCGCCCAAGGTTTGGCCGCAGGCGCGCAACAGCAGCGCTGGCGCAGGACAAGCAAGGATGAAACTGCGCTGCTCATGCCGATTCAAGCCAGCTTGCTTTCGCCAGCGCGGCAGCTCCATTCATCAGAAACAGGAGCATATTAAAGGGGCGAAAAATGGCTTCTGCGCTTTTTGCACTAGGACATCATGCTATAGATACAAGAGCGAAATCAGACCTGATTCCACAGGCGCCTTTGGCAGACGAGTCTGGCCGCTCGGCTGCCCTGAAAAGACCATGCCTGTGCGCAGTCCGCGAACTTTTTCGCCCGCTGGGCGACGAAGCTCCAAAATGTGCCTATAATCCCGGCTTTCGCGCGGCTGTAGCTCAGTTGGATAGAGTACTTGGCTACGAACCAAGGGGTCGTGGGTTCGAATCCTGCCAGCCGCGCCACTTCTTCCAAGCCCCGCAAACGCCTTGTTTGCGGGGCTTTTTTCTGTTTGGAGCCTGGTTTTCTTTCATTTCCTCGCAGGCGCTGCAAAAAAGGAGGTTCGCGCATGTTCACCGGCATCATCACGGCCATAGGCCAAATCCAGCAAGCGGCTCCGCTGGGGCAGGGCAGCGCCTACGGCGTGCGCCTGTCGCTGCAAACGCCTGCGGGCTACCTGGACGATGTGGCGCTGGGCGACAGCATTGCGCTCAACGGCGCCTGCATGACCGTGACGGCGCTGGATGCGCCAGCGGGCCGCTTCAGCGTGGAGGTGTCGGCGGAATCGCTGGCGCGCACCTGCGGCCTGTCAGCGCCCGGCCCGGTGAACCTGGAAAAAGCCCTGCGCGCCCAGGACCGGCTGGGCGGTCACATCGTCTCCGGCCATGTGGACGGCATCGGACAGGTGCGGCAGCTGGCGCCCGTGGGCGAAAGCTGGCTTTTGCGGGTGCTGGCGCCGCGCGAGCTGGCGAAATTCGTGGCCTACAAAGGCTCCATCGCCATCAACGGCGTGAGCCTGACGATCAATAGCGTGCAAGACACGGCCGAGGGCTGCGAATTCAGCATCAACCTCATCGCCCACACCGTGCAGCACACCACGCTGGGCCGGCTGGCAGCGGGCAGCGCGGTGAATCTCGAAATCGACACCGTGGCGCGCTACGTGGAGCGCATGCTGCCGGACTGGCTGCCGCAAAAGCAATAACCGTCTGCGGCCATTCGACCCGGGTCCGCGTCCGGGCTGGCGCGGCAATTGAACCAAGGCCAGCATGGGCATGGGCTGGCGCGGCCCTGCCGTGCGCGAGGATGTGGCTGAATCAGGGCTACGGGCCAGACGCAAAGCGCGCGGGGCCGTGCCCAGGCGCGTGAGCTGCCGCCCGAAGTTTCTCCGCCATTTGTTTTTCCCTTCGCAAAGGAAACCGTCATGAAGCTCTTTACCAGCAACACCTCGCCCTATAGCCGCATCGTCATGCTGGCCGCGCTGGCGCATGGCCTGGACGATTTGCAGCTGGCCTACGCCGATCCGTGGACCACGCCTGCCGAACTCACGGCCATCAATCCCCTGTCGCAGGTGCCGGCCCTGGTGACGGACGAGGGCGTGGTCATCGTGAACAGCCCGCTCATTCTTGACTTCCTGTTCGAGCGGCCTTTTCGCGGCGCACGGCAGGCAGCGCTGGCCGGTTATGCCTTCGAGTTGCTCGATCAGGTGGTCAAGGCGTATTCGCTGGAGCGTTTCAAGCCCGCCCAGGGCGAGCAGCATCCGCACATTGAGCGCGCGCGGCAGGCCGTGGCCCGGGGCCTGACACATGCGCCGCAGCTCGATGCGGCCAGCGATGAAGTGGCCCAGCATGTGCTGGGCATGGCGTTTTCCTACGCCGAGCTGCGCCATCCGGCGCTCTTCAAGCAGTTTCTGAGCGCTGAAAACCAGCGCGCCTTCGCCCGCTACAACGAACGCGCCGACGTGCGCGCCGTGGCCATCGAGCAGCTTGAAAAACACCCGGCCACGGTGGGCGAGCTGCGCCGCAGCATGCAGCAGGCTTTTTAGCGGGCGGGGCCGGTTTCCACGCCCGCGCCGGGTGTGCGGCTCCATTCGCTCCAGCTTCCGGCGTAGAGGGCGGGCGGCTCCAGGCCGGCCAGCTCCATTGCGATGATGTTGGGCACGGTGCTGACGCCGCTGCCGCAGTAGCAGACGGCGCTGGCGGCATCGCGCCCGGCCAGCAGGCGGGTGAATTCCTCGCGCAGGGCGGCGGCGGGCTTGAAGCGGCCTTCGGGCGTGAGGTTTTCGCCAAAGGGGCGGTTCAGCGCGCCCGGAATGTGGCCCGCTACGGCCTCCAGCGGCTCGGTTTCGCCCAGATAGCGGGCGGCGGCGCGCGCGTCGATGAGGGTTTGTGCGGGGCTGCCCAGCCGCGCGGCCACTTCGGCTTGCGTGAGCAGGCGGCGCAGCGGCGGCTTCAGCTCAAAGCGGGTGGCGGGCTGCGGGCGGGCCGGGCCGCTTTCCAGCGCGCCGCCTGCGGCCTGCCAGGCTTGCAGGCCGCCGTCGAGCACGGCCACGGCGTCGTGCCCGGCCCATTTCAGCATCCACCACAGGCGGCCGCAGAAGTTCATGCCGTTGCGGTCATAGACGACGGCCTGCATGTCGTTGGCAAAGCCGCAGCGGCCCAGCCAGCTGGCGAAGGCTTCGCGCGTGGGCAGCGGGTGGCGGCCGCCGCTGGCGGCGCTCTGGCCGGGCTGGGCGCTCAAGTTGCGCTCCAGGTGCGCCTGCTGGCTGCCCGCGATGTGGCTTTGAGCGAACAGGCGGTCGGCTTCTTCAGGCTCGAACAGGTTGAAGGAGCAGTCAAACACCATCAGCGGCGCGCCTTCGGCTTGCAGCTGCGCGAGCTGTTCGGCGGTGATGAGGCGGGTGTAGCGGTGCGTCATGGCGGTCTCCTGAAATAGGGCGGTGAAGGAAAGCGCTGATTGTGGGCTGCGGCCATGCGGGGCGGCTGGCTGCAAGCGCGCGGCGCGCGGCCTGCGCCCCTCAAGGCAGGCTGAAAGCCAGCCAAGCGATACGGCGCAACCCAGGCGGATTCTTGGGGCATGACTTGAAGCCCCGCGCGGCGCAAAGGCGGCTGGCGCGAAGGCGCAGAACCCCGCGAGCCGGATGGGAAGGAAGGGCTGTATTCGCTCCTGTATCCATAGCACGAGGTCCTAGTGGAATAAGCGCAAGAGCCGATTCAATGCCTCTGGATTTGCTCCTGTTTTCGACAAGCAGGGCTTCTGTGGCGGCGGGAGAGCATGCGGCCAGGTTTGCGCCTTGCAGCTCGTCCCGGTTTGCCTTTCGCTCCTTGCGGCGGGCCTCTGGGCAGGTTTCCGGGGCCAGGCGGCGGGCGGGTTCCTGCCCGCTATTCGATGCGTCCGATGGTCTGGCCCAGGGCCACGGTTTGGCCGGCGGGCACGGCGTGGCGCAGCACGCCGGCTTTGGGGGCGGTGACTTGCATTTCCATCTTCATGGCTTCCATCACGGCGATGAGCTGGCCGGCTTGCACGGCGGCGCCGTCTTCGGCTTTCCAAACGTGGAGCGTGGCGGCGGCGGGGGCGGGGATGGCGCTTTCGTCTGCCTGCTCATCGGTTGGCCCGCCAGCCTGCCCGTCCGGTTTTGCGCCCGGCTGCGCGCCGTTGGCGGGCAGGGCGGCCAGCAGGGCGGCGGGCAGGGCCAGGGTGTGGCGGCGGCCGTCGATTTCGATGGGCAGGCGCAGCAAGGCGGCGCTGGCCGGTTCGGGGCGGGCAGCGGGCAGGCTGGCCAGCTCGTCGGCGAAGCCGGTTTCGATCCAGCGGGTGTGCACGGTGAAGTCTTCGGCGTTTTCGGCGCAGAAGGCGGGCGACTGGAGCACGGCGCGGTGAAAGGGCAGCACGCTGGGCACGCCTTCGATGTGGAATTCGGCCAGGGCGCGGCGCGCGCGCGCCAGCGCTTGGGCGCGGGTGGGCGCCCAAATGATGAGTTTGGCCATCATCGAGTCGAACTGCGGGGCGATGAGCGAGCCGCTTTGCACGCCGCTATCGACGCGCACACCGGGGCCGCCGGGCGGCGCAAAGGCGGTGATGCGGCCGGGCATGGGCAAAAAGCCGCGCGCCACGTCTTCGGCGTTGATGCGAAATTCAATGGCGTGGCCGCGCGGGGCCGCTTCGCCGGGCACGGACAGGGGCAGGCCGTCGGCGATGCGCAGTTGTTCGATAACGAGGTCGCATCCGGTGGTTTCTTCGGTGACGGGGTGCTCCACTTGCAGGCGCGTGTTCACTTCCAGAAAGGAGATGGCGCCGCTGCGGCTGACGAGAAATTCCGCCGTGCCTGCGCCCACGTAGCCCGCGCGGGCGCAGATGTCGCGCGCGGCCTGGTGCAGGCGCTGGCGCTGTGCGTCGCTCAGGAAAGGGGCGGGGGCTTCTTCCACGAGCTTTTGGTTGCGCCGCTGCAAGGAGCAGTCGCGCGTGCCGAGGATGGCGATGCGCCCGTGCGCATCGGCCATGACTTGCACTTCCACATGGCGCGGCTGGTGCAGGTATTGCTCCACGAAGCATTCGCCCCGGCCAAAGGCGGCGGTGGCTTCGCGCACGGCGGAGTGATACAGCTCGGCCGCTTCTTCCATGTGCCAGGCCACTTTCAGGCCGCGCCCGCCGCCGCCAAAGGCGGCTTTGATGGCGATGGGCAGGCCGTGTTCGCGGGCAAAGGCCAGCACTTGCTGCGCGTCTTGCACGGGGCCGGGGGTGCCGGCCACCAGCGGCGCGCCCGCTTGCTGCGCAATTTGGCGGGCCGAGACTTTGTCGCCCAGGCGGGCGATGGCTTCGGGCGGCGGGCCGATCCACTTCAGCCCCGCGTCGATGACGGCTTGCGCAAAGCGGGCGTTTTCGGAGAGAAAGCCGTAGCCGGGGTGCACGGCGTCGGCGCCGCTTTGGCGGGCGATGCCGATCAGCTTGTCAATGTTCAGATAGGTGTCGGCGGGGCGCTCGCCGTGCAGCGCCCAGGCTTCAGTGGCCAGGCGCGCGTGCGGCGCGTCGATGTCGGCGTCGGCATAGACGGCCACGGATGCCACGCCGTAGTCGGCGCAGGCGCGGATGATGCGGACGGCGATTTCGCCCCGGTTGGCGATGAGGACTTTTTTCATGGGAGGCAGATTTCCTGAAAAGGACGTTGTGCGCGAAAGCGGATGAGCGTGCCCGCAGGCAGTTGCGCGGCCAGATCGAGATGGTGCGCGGCCACGCAGCCCACGACGGGGTAGCCGCCCGTGAGCGGGTGATCGGCCAGAAACAGCACGGGCTGCCCGTTGGCGGGCACTTGCAGCGCGCCCAGCGCCGTGCCTTCAGAGGGCAGCTCCGCGCCTTCAAAAGCGGCGGCGCGCTGCAAGGGCTGGCTGCCAGCCAGGCGCAGCCCCACGCGGTTGGACTGGGGCGTGACTTGCCAGGGCTGCTCCAGCAGCAGCGCCAGCGCTTGCGGGCTGAACCAGTCGGCGCGCGGGCCGAGGGTGATGTCCAGCCACACGGCGGCCGCATCACCCGGGCGGGGCAGGTGCGGCGAAGCGGCTTCGGGGTGCGCGGCCACGCTGGCCAGCGGGCCGTGGCGGCTTTCGCGGCGGCCCAGGCCAAGGCGCTGCCCGGCGGCCAGCGGCGCGGGGCCAATGCCCGCCAGCGTGTCGCTCGCGCAGCTGCCCAGCACGGGCTGCGCGGCAAAGCCGCCGCGCGCGGCCAGGTAGCTGCGCAGCCCCGCTTCAGGCGCGCCCAGCGCAAGGGTGTCGCCCGCTTGCAGCGCCAGCGGCGCGTGGCGCGCAGCGGGCAGGGTCGCGCCGTCTTGCCGCCGCAAGGTGAGCGGGCCTTCCGCGCCCGTGACGGCCACCACGGCAGGCCCCAGCGCGCGCACGGTGAAGCCGCCGTGCAGCAGCTCCAGCGCGGGCGCGTTGAAATGGTTGCCCACCAGCCGGTTGGCGGCCAGAAAAGCGCCCCGGTCCAGCGCGCCGGATGCCGAAACGCCTTGCCCCGCCTGGCCGGGGCGGCCCAAGTCCTGCACCAGCGCCTGCAAGCCGGGGGCCAGCACTTCCAGCACGGGCGCTGCGCCATCGCCGCCCCCGTCTGGCGCGCAAGAGTCTGGCGCAGAAGAAGAAGCGGCCACGGCGCAGCGCGATGGCGCCCGCCAGCGCTCCAGCAGCTCGCGGCCCGCTTCAGTGGCTGCATCCACAAACTGCACGCGCTGGCCCGGTTGCAGCAGCGCAGGCGGCGTGCGGGCCAGGTCCCACATGGGCACTTCGGTTTGCCCGATCAGCTGCCAGCCGCCGGGGCTGGCGCGCGGGTACACGCCCGAAAAGCGCCCCGCCAGCGCCACGGCCCCCGGCGGAATGCGCGTGCGCGGGCTGGC